>CAMAUF010000222.1 GCA_945861295.1 bacterium
CAATCCGGCAGCCCAGGTGAACCAGGACCGGTCATCGCGACCATCGCGCCGCTTGGCGCGCTCGTCGCGGCCGTGGCTGGCGATCACCTCGCCGTGCGCGTCCTCGCCCGAGCTGGCGCCGACCCCCACGAATACGAAGTCACCGCCGACGACCGTAAGGCGATCAGCGACGCACGCGCCATCTTCCGGATCGGCAACGGCATCGACGACTTTCTCGACAAGGCCAATCCGCCCCAATCGCGCGTGACGACGGTAACCGAGGGCCTGGCGCTCCGTGCCGGCCCGGAGGGCAAGGGCCACGACCCCCATGTTTGGCACGACATCGACCTCGATAAGGCGATGCTCGACCGGATAGCGCAGCGGCTGGCGGAAATCGACCCGCTGAACGCGGACGCGTACCGGGCAAACGCGGCCGCCTACAAGGCCACACTCGACGAAACGGACGCCGAGATCCGCGGGCTGCTCGACCAAATCCCAGCCGCGAACCGGAAGGTGGTCACCAACCACGACGCCTTCGGCTACTTCCTCGACCGCTACGGCTTGACCTTCACGGCCGCGATCATCCCCGGACAAACGACGCAATCGGAACCGTCGGCCAAGGAGATCGCCGCGCTCATCGACCTGATCCGGGGGGAAGCAGTCAAGGCGATCTTCGCCGAGTCGTCGGTCGACCCAAAGGTCGCGCACGAACTGGCCAAGGATACGGGCGTGAAAATCGTCGACGACCTTTATAGCGACTCGCTCGGCGGACCCGGTTCTGGGGCGGAAACGTTGCATGGCATGCTGCTGGCAAACGCCGAGAAGTTCGCGGAGGCCTTGCGATGACCATTTCACCGCCGCGATCGCGGCCCGCGTTGAGGCCAGGCCCCGAACTCGGCGCCCCGGACTCAGGCCTTCCTGGACCGCTGATCTGCGAAGGCGTCTCAGCCGGTTACCGGACCGGCTTCCGGCTCGCGGGCATCGACCTCGTGGCCGGGCCTGGAGATGTGACGGGGCTGATCGGGCCGAACGGCGGCGGCAAGTCCACGCTCCTCAAGGCCCTCGCGGGTGTCGTGCCCACGCTCGGCGGGACGATTACCCTCGGCGGACGCCCCCTCAATCGACTACCAGGGGCTGTCGCCTACGTCCCACAGCGCGAAGAAGTGAATTGGGACTTCCCGGCGACGGCCCACGACGTCGTGCTTATGGGCCGCTTCCGCGCCTCAGGCTGGTGGCGGCGTCCGACGAAGGCGGATCGCGCCCTTGCGGCGCGCGCCCTCGAAGAAGTCGGCCTGGGCGGGCTGGGCGGGCGCCACATCAGCGCATTCTCCGGAGGACAGCAGCAACGCATCTTCTTCGCCCGCGCCATCGCCCAGGAGCCGCGGGTCCTGCTGCTCGACGAACCCTTCACGGGTGTCGATTCCGAAAACCGCGAGGTTTGTCACGATGTCATCCGGCGCTTCGCGGGTGCTGGCGTCATCGTCCTGATGGCCACGCACGACCTCGACGAGGTCGCGGCGAATTGCACGCACGTCTGCTGCCTCAACCAGCGGCTGATCGCGTTCGGCCCAACCAAAACGACCTACACGGCGGCGAACCTCAAGGCGACGTTCGGCGGGCGGGTCGCCGTCTTCGAGGGGGGCGCGGCATGATCGACGCGCTGATCGACCCCTGGCGCTACGACTTCATGCAACGCGCCCTCGCGGAGATGACGATCATCGGCGTGCTTTGCGGCGTCATCGGCTGTTTCGTCGTGCTGCGCGGGCTCGCGTTCATCGGCGACGCGCTCGCCCATGCTGTCTTCCCCGGGGTCGTGCTCTCATACATGGCCGACCGCAGCATCCTGTGGGGCGCCTTCGCCTTCGGCTCGTTGACCGCGCTCGGCGTCGCGCTGCTCTCGCGCACACGCCGGGTAAGCGAGGATTCGGCGATCGGGGTCATCTTCGCCGCGTTCTTCGCGCTCGGCGTCGTGCTGATCAGCCGGGAGGCGGGCTTCAAGAAAGACCTCGGCTCGCTCCTCTTCGGCAACATCCTCGGCGTGTCGCAAGCCGACCTCGTGGTCACCGCGGTGATCGGCGCCGTCGTGCTCGTGGTCTTTTTCTCGCTCCTCAAGGAGTTCACGCTGGTCGCCTTCGACCCAACCCTGGCGACGTCATCGGGCTATCCCGTGTTCTTGCTCGAAGTTGTGCTGCTGCTGCTGGTCTCGGCGACGATCGTGGTCAGCCTCCAGGCGGTTGGGAACATCCTCATCCTCGCGCTGGTGGTGACGCCGCCGGCCGCCGCGCGCCTGCTAACGGACCGCCTCCCGGTGATGATGGCTTGGAGCGCCGGGCTTGCCGTCCTCAGCGGCGTCGTGGGCTTGTATGTGTCGTACCACGCGGACACGGCGGCCGGTGGCACGGTGGTGCTCGTGGCGACGGGGTGCTTCCTCGTGGCGCTTGTGGCGGCGCCGAACCACGGCCTCGTCAGTTCGTACCTGCTCGCCCGGCGCGGCCAGCACCACGCGCACCATCACCACCCCATGGGCGAGGCCGGCGAAGTGCACTGAGGCCAGCCTTACTCAAGGCGCGCCGCCAGGTATCCTCGGCGGACACACCACAGCGACGAGGCAGCCGCGTGACACAGACCCAGACGCCGAACCCGATTTTCGTCGAGCACCACGACCGCATCTACGACCGATACTCGGCCCACGTCAACCATCGCTTCGCCCGCGTGCTGGAGCTGATCGGCTTCGATAAGGTCTTCGTGCGGGCGAAGGGCGCCTGGCTCTGGGACCAAGACGGGCGACGCTATCTCGACTTTCTCGGCGGCTACAGCGTCCACAACACCGGCCGCAACCACGACCGCGTCAAGGCCGCGCTGATCGATTGGCTCCAGAGCGACGGTGCCAGCATGGTGCAGATGGAGGGCAGCCCACTCGAGGCGAGGCTCGCCGAAAAGCTCGCCCAGATCACCCCAGGCGAGCTCGACACCTGCTTCTTCACCAACAGCGGCTCCGAAACCTCAGACGTCGCGATCAAGTTCGCGCGCAAGGCGACCCGCAAGCCGCGCGTGCTGTACCTGAAGTCCGGCTTCCACGGCCTCACGTACGGCGCACTCTCCTGTTCGGACGACGAGATGTGGCGCGACGGCTTCGGCCCATTCCTCCCGGGCTGCACGATGATCCCGTGGGACGACCTCGACGCGCTCGAACGGGAGGTCTCGAAGGGCGATGTCGCCTGCCTGCTGATGGAGCCGATCCAGGGCGAAGGCGGCGTCCGCATCCCCTCGGACCGTTACCTCCCCGAAGCGCTCCGCATCCTCCACGCGCACGGCTCGCTGCTTGCTGTCGACGAAGTCCAGACCGGCTTTGGGCGCACCGGCAAGTGGTTCGCGGTCGACCACTGGGGCATCCAGCCCGACATCATGGCGGTCTCGAAGGGGATGTCGGGCGGCTACGTGCCGGTCGGCGCCGTTGTCACGACCCGCAAGATCTTCGACAAGGTGTACGAGGACCTCTCACACGCAGTCTGCCAGACCAGCACCTTCGGCGGCGGCGCGCTGGCGATGGTGGGCGCGCTGGCCGTCATCGAGGTGATGGAGTCCGAGAAGATCGTTGAAAACTCCGCCAAAGTGGGCGCCGAACTGCTGAGCCGCCTTCAGGCGATGCAGTCGCGCTTCGAACTGGTGCGCGAGGTCCGCGGCAAGGGGCTCATGATCGGGATCGAGTTCGGCGAACCGCGGTCGCTGACGCTGAAGGCGGGCTGGAAGCTCGTGCACCGGGCGAACAGGGGACTCTTCGGGCAGATGGTCTCCGTGCCGCTGATGCGCGACCACGCCATCCTGACCCAGATCGCGGGACACAACCAGGATGTCCACAAGCTCGCGCCGCCGCTGACGATCGGCGATGAGGAGGTCGGCGCGTTCGTTACGGCGTACGAACGCGTGCTGGTCGACCTGCACAAGTTCCCCGGCCCGATCTGGGACCTGGGTACGACGCTGCTCAAGAACAGCGTCAGTTGGTAGCTTTTCGCCGCGAGCAGCCCCCGAAACAACAATGCACACGGCAGCGCTAGCGGGGAGGACCGCCTGGCGGACGCGGCGGGGTGGTGGGCGGCCGGGGCGGCGCGCTCGGCGGCGCCTCCAAGGTCAATCGATGTGCGAAGCGGGTCATTCGGCGGCTCCTTTTTCGGCTGGGTGTGAATCGCTCAGGCGGTCACGAGTTCGCGCTCCCGTTGGCGTTGCGGCGCGGCCGGGGCGATGAACTTCGCGACATCGGCCGCGGTTGCCGGCGTGTGCGAAACATCCGCCGCCGTGAACACGCGCGTCCAGGTCGCGAACTCGAGCAGGATGCCGTCTGGGTCCATGAAGTAGAAGGAGCGCACGAAGACGCCGGGGTACATCTCACGCGCAATGCCGCGCGAACTGTCGTCGTGGTTGATGATCGGCGTTGGGTTGAGGCCGATCGCCTTCGCCTTGGCGTGATATTCCTCGAACTTTTCCTCGGGGACATCGAAGGCGACGTGGTTCATGGAGCCGTGCGCCGTCAGCATCTCGCCCTGGCCCGGCGCGTGGGCCGGCGAAGCGATGCCGGGCGCGGCGGCCGGTGCCCCTGGGAACCAGA
>CAMAUF010000223.1 GCA_945861295.1 bacterium
ACCAGCGGCGGGTCCATCGAAAGCGGGACGGTCCAGGCGACCGGGGCGGCGTTCGTCATGCCCCGCCAAACGGTCGTGACGATCGCCACCGGCCCGCAGTTCAGCAGGCGGCGGGCGTCGGTCGGGTCGCAGAGACAACGAGCCACAGATGTTCTCCTGAAGCGCCTCACGGGCCTCAGCGGCATCGTGGGGAATGCGAGTCGGTTTCATGTGCCGGGGGACCATCCGAGGGCAGGACAAGGGTGGCCCGGAGGTCCGGACGACCCAGTATCGCACGGCGGGAATACCAAAGGCCGCGGCTTGAGGGCGCGGCCTTTGGTACGAGGGGTGCGAGAGAAGCGACGCTAGGGCTGGCGGCGCCAACGCAGGAAGCCCCAGTAGGCGATCAACTCGGGAAGATCCTCGGGGTGCTGTTCGAGTTCGGCGATCAGTTCGGCGATGGCGCTCTCTTTCACGTAGAGCATCTCGCCGTCTTGGCCGAGGAAGTAGTGCAGCGGGCGATTGAGGATCTTCGCGACGTTCAGCAGCATATCGATGCCAACGGAACGCTGGCCGGCCTCGTACAGGCTGATGGCGCTCTGCGTGGTGTTGAGCGACGTGGCCAACTGGCCTTGGCTCATCGCGGCATCCCTGCGGGCGGCCCGGATCCGCTGCCCAAGGCTAGCCGACACGGGCGCCTTGCCGTTCTCATTGACGACCTTGTTCATGTGCTTGTTTACTCCACGTTATCCAGCCCGATCCTCGCCATCGCGATGAACCCATGCTGATGTGCAATACCTTACCAGGGGTTCCCGTGCGGTCAATACGCCAGCACGGGGTCAACCACGTTTTCAAGCGACTCCCCGGCGGCATACCGGCGAAGGTTCCGGACGAAGTAGTCGGTCGCTCGCGTGCCATACCCCTCGACGGCGCCCGACATGTGCGGCGTCACAATGACGTTCGGCATGTCCCAAAGCGGGCTCTCGGCGGCTAACGGTTCGGGGTCGAAGACGTCGAGGGCGGCCGATGCGATCGTGCCATCGCGGAGCGCCGCGATCAGCGCAGCCTGATCGACCACGGCGCCGCGCGCGATGTTGATCAGGCTCGCTGTGGGCTTCATCAGCGCGAGCTCCCGCGCGCCGAGGAGCCCGCGCGTCTCGTCCGTCAGGGGCACGCAGAGGACAACGTAGTCCGATTCCTGGAGGATGCGGTCGAGTTCGGAGTGCGGGAAGAGGTCGTCGCAATCTGGGTCCGTATCACCGGCGGCCACCCGCCGCCGCGAGGCCACGATCCGGAGGCCGAAGGCGCGCGAGCGCTTCGCTACCTCGCGGCCGATGGCGCCCATGCCGACGATGCCGACAGTCTTGCCCTTCAACTCTTGCGTGAAGTGAAACTCCCACTTGTGCTCGGCTTGTTGCTTCCCGGACGTATGCATTCCCTTGCACAGCATCAGCATCGTCGCCATGACGTACTCGGCGATCGCCGGGGCGGCGAGGCCACTGACCTTCGTCACCGTGAAGCCGCGCTCCAAAAGGCCGTCCTTCACCATGTGGTCGACTCCAGCGGTGATGACTTGGAACCACTTGAGGTTCGGGGCGGCATCGAGCAGCCAGGGCGGCATCGTGTTGGGCCCGAAGACGACTTCGACGTCCTGGAGCGCGGCCTTGGCCTTCGCCTGGTCTTCGTCGCTGAGCCCTGGCCCCGGGCGCAGGATGATCGCCGGGAAATCGACAATCTGGATGCGCGGGTCGACCGCTTCGATGTCCCGGATGTTCTCCGGCGAGATTTTGAACGTGACGGCGATGCGGATCGGTTCGGGCATGGTCGATTGCTCCTCGGCGGTTGGCGCGGGCGTGTGCGCATACGATAACGGCTGGCGGCGTTGGAGGGGCGGGCCCGGGTAGCCGCTCCGCCCGTTCGTCCCAGCGTGGGGCGTAAACAGCGGCCGGCCTATGATCTTCCCATGCCATCGGACCATCCACTCGAGACGGTGAGCAACGGCGAGGAGGCGACGCGCGACATCGGCGCGCGACTCGGCGCGGCCCTGCAAAAGGGCGACATCGTCCTCCTCAGCGGCGACCTCGGCACGGGCAAGACGTGCTTCACGCAGGGCATCGGACGCGGGCTCCAATGCGCGGCGCAGGTCAACAGCCCCTCGTACGTCCTCATGAACGAATACGAGGGTCGCGAGCGCCTCTTCCACGTCGACCTCTACCGGATCGAGGATATCGAAGAACTCGACGACCTCGGCCTTTGGGACTATGCCGAACGCGGCATCCTCGTGATCGAATGGCCCGAGCGCGGCGCCGACCTCCTCCCCGGCGATGGTCTGGTGGTCGAACTGCGCTACGGCGACTTCGAAAAGCAACGGAAATTGACGTTCAAGGCGCGTGGCGCGCGCGGCGTCGCCATGGTGGAAGCGTTGGCCGCGCTATGAGCCTCGTCCTCGCGATCGACACGGCCTCGCCAATCTTCGCGATCGCTCTCAGCGGCGACGGCGTCTTCGCGGGCGCCGCGACCGGCGAGGAACCGCAGGACCAGACCCGCCTCCTGGTTCGCGCAATCGACTCGCTCCTGGGCAAACGCCGCCGGGAACTCACCGGGATCGTCGTCGTCGAAGGCCCCGGCAGCTACGCCGGATTGCGCGTTGGGCTGGCGACGGCCTCGGCGCTGGCTTTGGCGACGGGCGCGCGCCAGGTTGGCGTCACCGTCTTTGAGGCGCTCGCGGCCCTCGCCCTCGAACCGGGAGAGTGGTCCGCGATCCAGCCGCTGGGTCGCGATCAGCTCGCCCTCCAGGCATTTCGGGGCATGGAACCGATGGGCGTGCCGCACACGAGCCACGCACGCTCGGTCGCGGAGCGCCACCTGGTCGGCGAAGGCGCGCGGGCACTGGGCGGCCAGGAAGTCGACCCCAAGACGCGCTGTATCGGCGCGCTTCGGGCGGGCTTGGTTAAATTGGCGGCCGCCGAAGCCGCTGGCGAGACGGACGACCCAGCCGCGCTTTACCTCTCTGAGCCGCGAATCACACCCGCCAAGCGCTCTCCGCTTGCCCCAGAGGCCCCTGCCCTGGGAGCATGACGGGCATGGAACAGACTCTCGTTTTACTGAAACCCGACGCCGTCCAGCGCGGCCTGACCGGCGAACTGATCACCCGCTTCGAGCGGCGCGGGCTCAAGGTCGTCGCGCTCAAGCTGATGCGCGTGCCCGATGCGCTCGCGCGCCAACACTACGGCGAGCACGAAGGCCGGCCGTTCTTCCCCGGCCTCGTCGAGTACATCACGTCGTCGCCCGTGGTGGCCATGGTGCTCGCGGGGCCGCAATCCGTGAAGGCCGTCCGCCAGACCGTCGGCGGCACCGATCCGGTGTGGGGCCCGGACGACCCCGCGGCCAAGTTCGCTCTCCCCGGCACCATCCGCGGCGACTTCGCCCTCATGAAGGGACGCAACCTCGTCCACGCCAGCGACACCCCGGAAAACGGGGTCAAGGAAGTCGCGCTCTGGTTCCGGCCGGAGGAGATCGTCCCGTGGGCTCGCGACACGGACCGCTGGTTGTACGAGTAGGCGCAACCCTCGGCCCGGCGCCGGCATCGCCGCGTTAGGCCGGCTTGCGGCGCAGCTCCCAGAACGTATCTACGATGTCTGGGGTATCGGCGTGCACCCGTTGGAGGGCCACGAGTGCAATAATCGGCCTTCATCAAGGGAGGCAACGTATGGCAGGGAGACTCGAGGGCAAGATCGCCGTCATCACTGGCGGCGCCAGCGGGATCGGCAAGGCGAGCGCGATCCGGTTCGCACAGGAAGGCGCCGACATCGTCATCGCCGACCTCAACCCGGAACGGAGCGAAGAAGCGGCGGCCGAAGTGCGGGCGCTGGGCCGCCGCGCCCTCGCCGTGCCGACCGACACCAGCAGCCACGCGGCCTGCGAAGCGCTCGCGGCCAAGGCGGTCGAAGCGTTCGGGCGCATCGATATCCTGGTCGCCGCCGCCGGCATCTCACATGCGCTCTACGTCAGCGGCTCAGCCCCCTCGGACGTCCGTGGCGAGCGGGAGGCGGCACTGCTGATCAACAAGCCCATCGAGTATTGGGAGAAGGTCCTCAACGTCAACCTGACCGGCGTGATGTTGACTAACCGGGCAGTCGCGCGGGCGATGGTCGCCGCTGGCACGCGGGGTTCGATCATCAACATCGCCTCGGGCGCGGCGAAGATACCGATCGTCGGCGCCGCCGATTACTGCGTCTCGAAGGCCGGCGTCTGGATGCTGACGAAGGTGCTCGCCGCCGAACTCGCCTCGCGCGGCATCCGCGTCAACGCGATCGGCCCGGGGTTCATCGAAACGCCGATGACCGCAAGCGTCCGCGCCAACGAGGAGCGCCGTCGCGCGATCGAGCTCTCGACGCCGTTGGGGCGGCTCGGCCAGCCGGAGGACATCGCCAACACGGCGCTCTTCCTCGCCAGCGACGAGTCGAGCTTCTTCACCGGGGAAATCCTCTTCCCCGATGGCGGACTCTTCACAGGCTGAGCCACCTCCTCTTCGGCGCCGGTCAGCTCGTCACAGCCGGCCATTGACGCCGCCAGAGGTAGCTGAGCGCGCCACAAGCGA
>CAMAUF010000224.1 GCA_945861295.1 bacterium
GAGTTGGGCGATGATGATGTTCGCGATCATCGCGTCGATCGGCGTCCCGAGAAAGACGATCCGCTCCTTGAGGAGCAGGCTGTAAATGTCGTAGGCGCGTTCGCGGCGGCCATCGGTTTCGATGACGAACGGCATGATGGCCCGCAGGCGGTCGGCGCCGCTGGCGAGGTCGTCCAGGGAAAGGCGCTCAGCGTCGGGCCGCTTGCCCGTGATGATGTCTTGGATGAGGTCGTAGCTGCTGCTCATGGCAAAGCCTCCGTAGTGCCTTCCAGTGTGGCGGCTGGCTGGCGGAATGCGCAAAGCGGGGAGAGTGTCCTGGCGAACGACGCGTTGCGGACGCCTCGTGACGCGTGCGCCATGCAGCGAGTAGGCTTGCGGCAACATCTCACGCCGGAGCAGCGACATGCCGCAGCCTTTCGCACGCGCCCACCTCATCGCCGGCGGTTTCCCGCCCGGCCAGCCCGCTGGTCACGATCACGACTACGCCCGCCTGCGCCTGCTCGAACTGCTTGGCGCCCGCGACGTGCACACCTCTTCGAGCAGCGACTTCGTCGATGTCGCGCGCTGGCTGCCGAACACGGGCCTCCTCATCACCTACGTCTCCGGGCCGTTTGCGGGGGAGGAACAGGCCAAGGCCATCCAAGGCTGGCTCGCCGACGGTGGGCGCTGGCTCGCCCTCCACGGTTCGAGCGGCGGCAAGGCCGTCAAGCTCGATGGCGGCAAGCGCGCGATGGTCAAGACGAGTCACCACGAGGTGCTCGGCGGCTTCTTCCTGAATCACCCGCCGATGCGCCGCTTCCGGGTCGATGTTCGCGACCACCACAACCCGCTGATGCGCGACCTGCCCGATTCGTTCGAAGTCGTCGACGAGCTGTATCAAATCGAAGTCGCGGACCTCGCCACCACCGACATCCTGCTGACCACGGAACTCGCGGAGGTGCCGCTCGAAGGCAGCTTCGGCTTCGTCTACGAGAAGGATACCTCTGTGCTCGAAGACGGCAAGACGCGGGTCCTCGGCTTCACCCGGCCAGCGGGCAAGGGCGCCGTCACGTACATCGCCCTCGGTCATTGCCACACGCCGACCACGAACTCGCAGCCGTTCGTCGACAAGAGCATCGACCCCGAGGGCAAGACCCCGCTCACCCTGCGCGGCCCCTGGGAAACGGACTCGTACAAGACGATCCTGCGCAACGCGATCGATTGGGGCATCGGGCTCTGAGTGGCAGCGGAGCGCCGGGCATATGGCCGACCGGTCAGCGCAGCCGGTCCACAGTGGGCTTGCGGCCGGTCGGCGGAGCGGTGACCGCAGCGGTCCGCTCGGCCGACCGTGCCGGCGGCGGAGTAGCGAATTGTGCCTTGGCCGCCGCATACGCGGAAAAGCCGCCTTCGAACACGCGCAGCCGGCCGCCGTCGACCTCGAAAATCCGGTCCACGAGCCGGTCCAGCAGGTAGCGGTCGTGCGAGACGATGATCGCCGTCCCGGAGAACCCTTCGATCGCCGCTTCGAGCACTTCAGCGGCCGCGATGTCGAGATGGTTCGTCGGTTCGTCGAGCAAGAGGCAGTTGGCGCCCATCCGCATCAGGCAGGCGAGTTGGACGCGGCTCTTCTCGCCGCCGCTCAGCCGCGCCATCGGCTGATTGAGCGTGTCATACGGGAGCAGGAAGCGCGTGAGGGCCGCGACCGCTTCCGCTTCGGTCATCGGCTTCACACCGCGGATGGCCGCGACCGGCGTCTGGTCGAGGTCGAGCGTCTCGTGCTGTTGGCTGTAGTAGCCGAGCCGGATGCTCGGTCCGGCCCAGATCTCGCCCGAATCCGGCCTGATCTCGCCCCGGATCAGCTTCAGCAGCACGGACTTGCCCGAGCCATTCGGCCCGACGACGCCGATGCGCTCGCCACTCGTCACGGTCGCGCACCCGTCCGCGACGACGGCCCGCCGGTCGAAGGCTTTGGTCACTCCGCGCAGCTCCACGACCTTGTTGCCGCCACGCTCGGACGGCCGGAATTGCAGCGCCATGCGCCGCCGTTCGAGCACCGGCCGGTCAACCTTCTCCATCGTGTCGATCTGGCGCTGCTTGTTTCGCGCTTGCTTGATGTGGCGTTCGTCCACGACCATCCGCGCCCACAGTTTGAAGCGTGCGACGGCAGCTTCGAGCCGCGCGATCTCCCTTTGCTGGGAGGCGTAGTCCTGCGCCTGCCGGAGCTGTGCGATCTCCTTCTGAGCGACGTAGGCGGAGTAATTCCCTTCCCAGCGGCGCAGGCGCGTGCCTTCGCGACTCGGCTCCATCTCCAGGATGGCGTCGACGGTTTCGTCCATCAGATAGCGGTCGTGCGAGATGACGAGGACGGCGCCGGGAAACTCCCGGATAGTTCGTTCGAGGATCGCTTTCCGGCGGGCGTCGAGGTGGTTGTCGGGCTCGTCGAGCAGCAGCAGGTCGGGTCTGGCAAGCAAGCAGCGGCCGATGCCGGCGAGTTTCCGCTGGCCGCCGCTGAGCAAGGCGAGCGGCTTGCTCCAGTCCGCTTCCTCGACGCCCAGCGTCCGCAGCATGCCCTCTGCCCGGTTGCGCAGCGCGTGGCCGCCGCGCCGCTCGACCTCGTCCAACAGTCGCGCCTGCTCCAAGAGGAGCGCGTCGAACCGCTCCGCGTCGTCGAGCAGGGCTTGGTCGCGAAGGGCGGCGGTGCAGGCGTCAAGTGCTGTCTGGAGCGCGGCCAGGGCGTCGTCGCCTGTCAGCAGTTCGTCGAGCGCGGTCCGGCCGTCATCGACCTCGCCTTCCTGGGCGAGGCGGATGACCCTCGCCCCTCGGCGCAGGGTCAGCGTCCCGGCCGAGGGTTTGTCGAGGCCCGCGAGGATGCGGACGAGCGTCGATTTGCCGCAGCCGCTCGGCCCGATCAGCCCGAGTTTCTCGCCGTCGTTGATGGCGAACGAGACGCCGGTCAGGATCGCTCTCCCGCCATGCATCGCCCCGAGATTGTTCGCTTCCGCGATCAGCATCCTTCCATACTGCGCGATCGCGGGTCGCCGCTCAAAACAGAGCCCGGAACAACAGTGACGGGTCCGTAGGGGCGCGCGTAAAACGCCTCGCGATCACGAATGGGCCAGCCCGTGGGCTCGTGACAGATCCGCTGGTTGCCGACAAACCGTCCCGTCGTGGCTCAAAACAGAGCCCGGAACGACGGTGACGGGTCCGTTGGCGGACAGCCTGAAGCGGAGCGAAGGTGGGCGGAGACTGTCGTTGGTGTCATCAGCGAGGGCACATTCAGCCCCGGATCAAGCACCATCCTTAGAGCAACCCACGCCATCGGCCTCACGAGGCCGCCCGCCCGCCTCCCTGTCATCGCAGACGGCAGGAGCCCCAAACATGAGCAAACATGAGCACGTGCTCATGAAATTTCGCTGCCGGGACGCGAATGTTGGCCAAGCCTCCCCTTCCCAGCGCCTCGATTGCGATCCGGTTAGGCTCCGGGGCGCGACCCTGCGAGAATGCGTCACTGGGGAGGCTCCACATGACCGCTGTCTCACTCTTTCACCCGCATGGCGATTTCGAGCAGACCGTCGAGGCCGTCCTTAGCGCCGAAGCCGCGGGCTTCGATGGCTGCTTGTTTGGCGAGCACCATGGCTCGCCCGGGAACGACCGGCCGCAGTTACTCACCCTCCTCGCCGCGCTTGCGGCTCGGACGAAGCGCATCAAGCTCGGCACGTCGATCCTCCTGAGCGCCCTTCACGACCCGATCCAGGTCGCCGAGTCGGCCGCCATGGTCGATGTCATTTCGGGCGGACGGCTGATCCTCGGTCTTGGGCTCGGCTACCAGCCACAGGACTTCCGCCAGTTCGCCGTCCCGTTCAGCCAGCGCGTCTCGCGCTTCGAAGAGAGCGTCACGGTCATCCGGAAAGCGCTGACGGAGGAGCGCTTCTCGTACGCCGGCCGCCGCTTCCGCTACGACGATGTCGCCGTCTACCCCAAGCCCGTGCAGCGGCCGCATCCGCCGATCTGGCTGGCGGCCTGGTCGATCCCCGGCGCGGAACGGGCTGGCCGCCTCGGCGACGCCTATGTGACTGACCCGATCCAGAACCTCGCCGCGACCACGGCCTTCGCCGACGCCTACCAGGCTTCGGCCGCGCAGGCGGGCCGCGCCTCAGAGGTCGTGATTATGCGCGAAATCCTCTGCGCGCCGACCCGCTCGGAGGCCATCGACCGCTACGCCGACGGCCTCATGCGCACGTACCGCTACTACTACGCGAACGACGGCTTTAACTTGGGCTATGAGCCTTGGGCGGCGCAAGTGAGTGGCCCCGGCGACCTTACGTTCGAGATGCTGGCGGCGGACCGCGTCATCTACGGCTCGCCCGCCGACTGTGCCGGCCAACTCGAACACTGGGTCCGCGCGCTGGGCGCCTCACACGTCCAACTCACCGTCCCCTACCCGCCGGGCGGGACGAGCCAAGAGGCTCAACTGGCGCAGATACGCTTCCTCGGCGAAAAGGTCGTGCCGGCCGTTCGCGCGCTTTAATACAGGACGTTCCTCGCAGTCAGCTCCGCAACCTCGTCATCCGAGAAGCCAAGTT
>CAMAUF010000225.1 GCA_945861295.1 bacterium
CTCGGCCGAGATCGCTGGTGGCGACACCGGTCACCTTGACCGCGGCCAGCCGCCGGCCGAGGGCCGCCGCCTGGGCCTCGCCGCGGACCGTCAGCTTTGTCTCCGAATGGCCGCAGTAGAGACCGCCACGGTTGGCTTCGGTTTCCCCATGCCGCGCGAGCCACACCCGTACCGTCGTGCTGGTCGACATCCGCCGAGGATACCACGACCTTCGCCGGAGACCCCGGGCCCGCGTGACCCTCGACTGGCCCTGAACCTCCCTCGCGACGCACAGACGGACCTCTGTTATGTTCCTTCACCATGAAACGACGCACCTTCGCCGGAGCCGCACTCGCCAGCGGCGCTCTCCTGGGCGCGGCTGGCCTCCTCCTTGGCGCGGGGACGCCGGCCGTGGCCATCGCCAACTGCGACACCAACACGGCCGCCCTGGACTCGACCGAGCAGCAAATGCTCGACCTGATGAACGCGGCGCGCTTGGCCGACGGCAAGGGGCCGCTGGTCCCAGCCGCCGCCCTCAACCGCGCGGCCGCCTGGAAAAGCGAAGACGCGCCCAAGACGGGCCTCAGCCACACCGACTCGCGTGACCGCGACCCATTCGTCCGCATGGCGGACTGCGGCTACACCAGCGGGGGACTCGGCGAGAACGTCGGCGTGGGGTCCAGCGGCACGAGCGCGACGGCGATGTTCAACGCCTTTATGGCCTCCGAGGACCACCGAGCGGCGATCCTCGAACCGCGCGGGAAGGCCGTTGGGGTAGGGCGCGCGGGCGGGCATTGGACGCTGAACTTCGGCACGATCGTCGACTCCGGCGCTCCGACCCCGGACACCCCGGCCGCGACGGCGACCCCGACACGGACGGCGACGCCCACTCCGGCGCCGGCGCCGAAGTTGTACCGGGTGCAAATCCCCATGGTGGGCGCGGGCCAGTAACGGAGTGACGAAGCACTGACGGAATTGGCGCTGCTGCCGACTGCGTTGGACGCTCTTCTGGGGTCACGATCGCTCCCCTCCATGTCTGTCGGGGCTCCGTTAGGGTCCGTTTGGCGCAGGGCGGGACGCCGAAAGGCCCCCGGTTTCCCGGGGGCCTTTTCATGAGCGCGTTGGGTGCGGGGCTTACCGGCTGCGCCGGGCTGCCACCGCTCCACCAGCCGCGAACGCCACAACGCCGAGGCCGATGAGGCCGAAGAGCAGGGTGTTCGAGCTGTTGCCGCCCGCAAGACCGGCGTTACCGGTCGAGGGGGGCTTCGGCGTCGCGGTCGCGGTTGCGGTCGCGGTCGGAGGCGGCGGGGTCGTATACGTGAGGTTGACGAGGTTGAGCTCGTAGTTCTTCCACGTACCGGTTTCCTTGGCCTGCTTGTCGCCGATGTAGAAAGTCACGACTGCGCCGTCTGTGCCACAGTTCGGGCTTGCGCCCGGGTCCAGCGCCGGGACATCGAGGACGTAACGGCCCTCGGCGCCCGTGTTGAACGAAGTGGTGACGCCGCAGGTGGCGCTCACGATGCGCGCCTCGATGCGGGTGCCCGCTGCGGGAACCGCGCCATCCACCGTCACCGACCCGGCGAACCGGGCGGGCGGGTTTGGCGGGGATTCCGCCTTGGCTTCGTGGGCCCCGAAGGTCCCGGTGAAGCCGAGTACGACTGCCCCGAGCACCGCAGCAAGACCGCTACCGGCGAGCATCCTCTTGAGGTTGGTCATGCTTGCTAGCTCCATTTCCTATCTGTACGGCTGCGTCGTTTTCAACCCCTCACCGCTTGGCGGGTGGTACTTCCGGGGAAGTACCACCCGCTCACGGTTTGGGACTTAGCCGACGTTCGTCGCGATAGTCCATTCGACGGAGGCTGGGCCCTTGATGGCCATCCAGTAGGCCGAGCCCTTCTTGAGACCGGTAAGGTCGTTCGCGCCTGGGACCGAAACCCCAGCCGGGAAGTAGCCAAGCCAGTCCTGAGCCGCCGCGTCCCAGCCGTAGACGGCCGTGACTTCAGCGCTGATGTCGTTGCCGGCATCGTTGGCGCCGGTACCCGCGAGGGCATCCGAGACCTTGATGTCGTTGGCGCCGCTCCACGTCACGAGCGACCAGCGGAAGTTCAGGGTGAGCTTCGCGGTGTTCTGGAGGTCGATGACGCGGTCGAAGCCGATGGTGCCTTCGTCGTCCTTCGCGAACACGAGGACGTTCACGATGCCGAGGAGGCTGTTGGAGACCCGGATCCAGGCCTGGCATTCGTCGGTTGCACCGGCGGTGGCGAGGCTAGAGACGGGGAATTCCTTGATGCCAGTGACGGCCGGGTTGTTGATGAGCAGCGAGTAGGTCTCGAGGCCCGTCGCGAACTGGCGGTTGCCGTCGCTGTTGATCTTCCCGGCGCTGGACGACAGGTTGAGGATGATGCCCTGACCGGAATCGATCAGGAAGTCAACGGTCTCAACCGGGTCGACCGAGCCGATGGTGGTGGCCTTGTCGACCGAGCTCAGGACAGAGTGAAGGAGGGTGGCGCCGGTCGGCGGGAAGCAGAAGCCATCGCGGTCCATGGCATGGAACACAACGTACTTGTACTGCGGATCCTCGCCGGCTTCGATCGTCACATCCTTGTAGCCGCCCCAAGTCCAGGTGACCACTGCGCTGTTGGACTGCACGGGGAAGTGCTTGCCCCGGAAGTCCGGGTAGTCCGCGGTCGCGGTGATGGTGCCCTTGCCGACAACGTCGCCCGGCTTGCAGTGCTTGCCGCCGCCAAGGATGTTGGAGGCGCAGGCCGTCAGGTCGGTGTTGAAGTCGCCGTTGGCGGTGACCATGGCCTCGCCGTGGTTGTCGGTGTAGACAACCGCGTCGCGGGTGATGGACTGGTCGCCGTTCGCATCGCGGATAGCCTGGAGCTCAGCCCGTTGGGCTGCGGTCTGGGCTTCGCCGAGGCCTTCGGCGTTGGCATTGATGCGGACGAACTGCCAGAAGTGGTAGGGGCCTTGGCCCTTGAGGCCGGCCGTAAGGACCTGAAGGTCCGAACCGAGCCCGCCGCGAGCGGCCGGGCCGTCATCACCCCAGCTGTCCCAGAGGTAGCCACCACCAGCCACGAAGGCGGGGATGTATGGCGAGCCTGGGATGTTGCTGTAGTAGTACGGGTTCGGGTAGACCTGGGCCGTGCTGTTCGCCGTGCCGTTGTAGTAGACGTCTTCCTTCCAGACCTGCTTGAGGAAGCCGGCGCCGCGGAGCTTGACCGAGATCAAGGCCTCAGGCATCGGGGCGTCGTACTTGTCGACGTCGCCGTCGCGCAGGATGGTGTCGCGGACGAACGAGTTCGTCGTGCCCGCGAAGTTGGAGAGGGCAGCGCCGCAGGAACCGAGGGCGCAGAGGCCCGGGAGGTCTACGAGGCTGAACGGACCCTCGAACGGCGTGCTGTTCACCACGAAGATCGCGGTGCCGGCGGCCGGGACGGCTGCCAGCGCGCTGCTGATCGAGATGAAGCCCGAGACCGCGTCAGCGGAGGTCACGGTGTAGACCGTGGTGCCAGCGCCGATGGTGACGGATGCGCCAACCGGGAGGTTGACCAGGCTGGAGACGAGGAAGGCCGACGTGCTGTTCGAGGCGCTAGCCACGACCACGGCGGCGAGGATGACGGAGGCGCCGGTCGGCGATACGAGCGCGATGCCCGATGCGTTGTTGGGCGCAATCATCATGTCGTAGTACGGGCGGAATTCCTCGGCGGTGCCGCGGGCATCCGTGCCGTCGGCCGGATCGGCCGGTCCGCCCGCGAGGAGCGCCCAGTCGTCAGGCATGATCCAGCGGTTGGCCGGAAGGACGTTGAGGGGGTTCGTCGTGTCCGCGGCGCGGCCCGACGGGTTCTCGTTGATGAACCAACCCGTCACGCGGATGCGGACGAGGATGTCCTTGGAGACATTCCAATCAGCGGCGTTGTCGGCGTCATCCTTGCTGGCGTCCCAAGGGTTGCCAGGCGAGTAATCGGCGACAATGCTGCCGTTGTGGCTGGGCTTGCTGACCTGGGTCACGAGCGACGTCGTCACCGTGTTCAGCTTCATGTAGTAGACAACGAACGCGACCTTCGTCTGGTCCGCCGTGTAGCGGCCACGGAGGATGTACTCGAGGAAGTTGTCGAGGTCGTAGTCGTCCGGTGAGCCGACGAAGCCCGAGAAGAGCTCGATGTCGACCTGGCCGGGCTGTTCCGATTCGTAGAGGACCCGCGTGATGCAGGCGCCCTGCGGCCGGCCCGGAGCGTCGTTGATCTGGCTCTCGGGGTCGGTGTTGTCGGAGAGGACGCTATCGGAGCCTTGGCCGAGCCAGACGTAGGCCTGGTCGGGGTCTTCGATGTATGCGCCGAGGCCGCCGATGAAGTTGCCTGGTCCGCCACCCTTGACGTACTGGGCGAGCCAGACGAAGTCAGAGCCCTCTTCTTCGTACGACTGGAACGGGCACTCGCCGTTGTTCGTCCCATCCGGCTGATCGCCGGCGGGGATGCGCCAGTCGTGTTCGAGGATGATGCGCTGGCCGGCCCACGCCAGGAAGACTTGCTTCTGGGCGGGCTGGATGACC
>CAMAUF010000226.1 GCA_945861295.1 bacterium
ACGGTCGAGCGGGGGTGACGATCGCCTTCCGGCGGGTACTGCATAAGGACGGTTTCGACAAGCATACCGGGGCTGGTTTCGAGCAGGATCTTGGTGGTAAGGCCATCTTCGCTCACCTGGCGGCGGACTTCGCGGCTCGATGAAACGGCCCATCCCTCGGCGAGCTTGGCCCGCAGTGCCTTCGGCAGGGCCGGGATGGCGTCCAGGTCAGCCGCGCCTTCGCGGTAGATGGCCCGGAGGAGCTGGCCGGCGCGGAAGCGCGGCTCGCCAAGCGAGGCGATGAGGGCTTCGAGTTCGTCGATAGCCAGGCCCACGAGTTCGTTCATGCGAGGCCCACCGCAGGCGCCAGCAGGCCCCGCTCACCCGCGAGGAACTGGGCGCCGGTGATCGGCTTGCCGCCGGGCCGCTGGACTTCGAGCAGCGCCAGAAGACCTTCACGGAAGGCGATCGCCGGCACGTTACCGGCGCGGCCGACCGTCCCAGGCAGGCCCTTGCCAGCGACCACCTCGGCTCGGCGGACGGCGAGGCGGACGCCGTTATAGACGACGTGGGCGCCGGGCCAGGGGTCGTAGGCACGGACCGCGCGCTCGGCTTCCGCCGCCGTCATCGACGCCGCCAACCAGCCGTCTTCCTTCTTGATCTGGGTGCAATAGGTGGTCGCGACGGCGTCCTGGGGCTGAGCCGCGAGACCGCCATCGAGCCAGCCGGGGAGCGTTTCCGCGAGGAGTTCGGCGCCGAGCTGGGCAAGCCGGCACTCGAGGGCGCCGGTTGTGTCGCCCGGGAGGATAGGAGTGGCGCGCTGGCTGATGACCGGGCCGGCGTCGAGGGCGAACACCATCTCCATGATCGATACACCCGTCTCGCGATCGCCGGCCAGGATCGCCGCCGAAATCGGCGAAGCGCCGCGCCAACGCGGCAAGAGCGAGGCGTGGACATTGACGCAGCCGCGCGCCGGGATGTCGAGGACGGCCTGGGCGAGGATCTTGCCATATGCGGCGACGACAAAGAGGTCCGCTTGGAGGCAACGGAGTTCCGCCCGGACCGCCTCATCCTTGAGCGTCAGCGGTTGGAGCACGGGGATGCTCAGCGCCTGGGCGGCGACCTTCACTTCGGGCGGGGTCAGGCGGCCGCCCCGGCCGGAAGGACGGTCCGGCTGGGTGACGACCGCGGCGATGTCGTAAGTGGCGGCGCGAAGCGCCTGGAGCGAGGGTACGGCGAACCGCGGGGATCCGAAGAAGACGACGCGCGTGCGCATCAGCGTGACCTCAGTGTGACGGGCGTGCCGCGACTTGCGCCAAGCCGTTCCGCGGCGCTGCCCTGGTCCACGGCCACGCCGAGATACCCGGAGCTATCGGCGTAACAGAACGGCGCCCCGTTTGGCGCTTCGCTGAAGGTGCGGACGCGTTGATCGACGGTCTCTCCGCCAATCTCGAGAGTGAAGAGCGGGAAGATCTCGGCGGCCCTGATCGTCGTGATCAGGTTGCCGAAGCGGTCGACATGGATCACGGCGGCGCGCAGTTCGCCAAGCGGGCCAGGATCCCCGGCGAACGGCGGATACACCCAGGCGTCATGGCGCGGCGCGCCGAGGTGGCGAAAATCGAGGCCGGCCGCGAGATAGGCGGCGGCCGGCGCAAAGATGTCGCGTCCGTGGAAGGTCGGCGAGACGTGGGCGCGCTGGAACTGCGGGTTCGTCAGTTCGCGCACGTCCGGGGCGCCGCCGCTTAACCGGACCTGAGCCGGGCGGCCGGGAAGCGCCGCGATCCGATGGGCCTGGTCGAAGGCCGCCGAAAGGAGGCCGTTGTCCGGGCCGATGAAGCTGCGGCCGCCCGATTGGATGGCGATCGGCCGCCGTATGCCGCCCACGCCGGGGTCGACTACCGCCAACACCACGGCATTCGAGGGCAGCACGGAAAGCGCGATGTCGAGCGTCCAAGCCCCCTCATCCACGGCGAACGGCTCGATTTCGTGGGTCAGGTCGATTGTGGAAGCCGAGGGGGCGATCCCAGCGATGACCGCCCGCATCTGGCCGACGGATGCGTCGCGGGCGCCGAAGTCGCTCAAGAGGACGATGGGTCGGCTCAATTCGTCCACCTCTGGATATCGAAGAAGCGTTGGGCGGGGTTGGCGAGCAGGCCGAGCCTACCGGCCTCGATTCCCTCGACCCGAGCATACACGTAGCTGGGGTAGCCGAGGACGATGCTAGGCGTGAGCTGCGCCCACTTTTCTTGGTATTGGCGGTACAAGTCCCGCCGGACTTCGATGTCGACGCTGGTCCGGGCCTTGGCGATCAGTTCATCGACGACGAGGTCCGAAAAGTTGGCAATGTTAAGGCCAGCGGTGCCCCGTTGGGAGCTGTGCCAGCCGAAATACGGGTCCGGGTCCGGGCCTTGATCCCAACCGGCGATGGCGGCGTCGTACCGGCGTTCCTGAAGGAAATCCTTCTGAAGGACGGCGAAGGTAGTGCTGGCCACGGAGGCGCGGATGCCGAGCGGTTCGAGTTTGGCGGCGATCTCCGTGCCGAGGCGGACTCGGATCGGGTCGTTGTCGGTCCGGATGGTGAAGCGGAACTCAGCGCCCTGGCGGACGAGGATGTTCGACACAGGATGGCGCTCCCATCCCGCCTCGGCGAGCAGGCGGGCGGCTTCCTGGGCATCAGTCTGGCCGCGGTCGTACTCGGCCGCATAGGCCCAACTCCCAGGCGCGGTCGGCGACGACGAAACGAGGCCGCCCTTCTCCAGCGCTCGCTCGAAGACCAACGCCCGATCGAGCGCCAGGGAGAGCGCCCGCCGCACCCGGAGATCGCTGAAGATGACTTGGTCGTTGTTGAGATAGAGGAGGATCTGGGCCGCGCGCTGGACGTCGCTCAGGTTAAGGCCCTGCACGGCGGCGAGCTGCGCGCGTTCGTCGGCGGAGAGGTGTTCGCGGAAGAACGCGCCCTGAATTTCGCGGGCCTCAAGGGCGCGAATCGTGCTCGGTGTATCGGGATAGAAGCGAATCCGGACCGTATTGATGGCGGGCGTCCCAAAATGATACGTCTGGTTGGCGACGAGGACGGCCTCACGCGTATCCAGCGATTGAAGCCGGTATGGGCCGGAACCCACCG
This sequence comes from bacterium, assembly GCA_945861295.1. Lineage (GTDB taxonomy): Bacteria > Chloroflexota > Dehalococcoidia > Tepidiformales > Tepidiformaceae > CAMAUF01. The sequence goes on from CAMAUF010000226.1 coordinate 3,104, forward strand.
GCGCTCGGTTCAGCGGCGCATCGAAGATCTGGGCGGCGGTCAGGCCCGAGAGCAGGTGTTCGGGGACGATGGCGAGCGTCGCGGTGCGGGCCAGGAAAGGCGCATTCGCTTGGCGGAGCGTGACGACGACCGTCCGTTCGTCGCGCGGCTCGACTTGGACGCCGGTCCAGGCTTCGACGAGGGCCGGGTCGCCGCGGAAATCCGGGTCGGTGATGCGTTGAACCGTGAAGGCGACATCACGCGCCGTGATTGGGCGGCCGTCGTGCCAAAGCAGGCCATCGCGAAGGTGGAAGGTGTACACCCGCCCGCCCTCGGAAATCTCGGGCAGTTCGGCCAGGTCAGGGACCACTGATCCGTCGGGCCCTATACGCACCAGGCCGGAGAAGAGCAACTGGACGAGGTCTTCATCGATGCCGTTGGTGGCGGCGAAGAGGGGGCTGATGCGCTGCCAAGTGCCGACGACGCCTTCGATGTACACGCCTGGGGGGGCGATCGGCGGCGCCTCGGCCGCCTCATCGGGCCAAAAAAGCAGGTACGCAGCTCCGACGACGGCCGCCACAAAACCAAAGGCGGCTACCAGGATGATGACTCCGGTGGGTTCTCGGCCGCGATCCCGCAAGGCGTTACTTCTGCGTCTGGACGCTCAAAAATGAGACGAAAATGAACACGACGACCAGGATGATCGTCGCCTGGAAGAGCGTGCGCTCAAGCCCGCGCTTGGTGCGATAAACGCCGCCGCCGGACATGCCGCCCAAGGCCGCGCCCACGCCAGAGCCTTTGACCTGGAGCAGGACGCACAGGATCAGAACCGCGGAGATCGCTATTTGAAGAACGTTGAACAGCATTGCGCCCTACCGGCTTAACAAGAGTTGCGCCTCCGGGGGAGGTGGCGCAGAGGAGATGGGGATTGAACCGCGTTCATCATAGAGGCGGAGGATCGTACCGGCGAGCTTGGCCGAATCGTGACGGTAACGATTCTCTTCCGAGACGACATCGGCCTCGACAATCGTGAGGCGGCTGAGGGCGGCGAAGCCCCCGCTGCGGCTGATCGGGACGGGCTTCGAATGCCACTCCTCGGGCAGCGTGGCGGCGATATTGTTGTTGGCAACCACGGCGTGGACGATGCCACGGCCCGCGTGCACCTCGAGCGCTTCGATGTGGTCCTGGACGGAGTAACCGTCCGTTTCGCCTTCCTGAGTGGCGACGTTGCAGACGAAGACCTTCATGGCCGTCGTCGCCTGGAGCGCCTTGCGGATCCCTTCGACGATGAGGTTCGGCAGGACACTCGTAAACAGGCTGCCGGGGCCGATGACGATGAGGTCGGCTTCCAGGATGGCCCGGACGGCGTCGGGATGGGCTTCAGCATGGGGAGGGTTGAGGTACACCTCTTTGATGGAGGCGCCGCGCTCGGAAATGTTGTGCTCG
>CAMAUF010000227.1 GCA_945861295.1 bacterium
GATGGCATGGGAGCACGACCACTGCACGTCGTCAGCACCGCCCGTCAGGTCGCCCTCAATGGCCTGGCCGAGGGTCACTCCCGCAACGGCGCGGCTGCGCTTGCGGGCGTCAGTGACCAGACGCTCCGGAATTGGATGAGGGCCGACAACGACTACCTCGACGCCGTGGAAGCGGCCGAACGGGAAGCACTGGCCAAGGTCGAGGCGGTCTTTCTCGCCGGGGCCATGCGGGACCCACGGTTAGCACTGGCCTACTTGGAACGGAAAGAGCCGTCCTGGCAGAGGTCACAGCCCGTAATGGTGACGCGAGAGACGCTTGAGGCGTCGCTCGCGGCCCTCTCAGATGAACAGTTCGAACGGCTGACGCGGCTTGTGGACGCCGAAGTGGCAGCGCAGGCGGGCGAGGTGTTCGTCATCGGCGCTCGGGGTCGCTAACGCCCGGCGGATTAGGCACTCGCGCGGGCGACGAGATGGCTACTTGAGGGTGGCCGCATGGGCAACTGCTGTCAGGCAGTAGACAGCGACGGTGACAGCAGCCCGCCGCTGTCCGCCGTTGTCCGAACTGATGTTTTTCGCAGGAGAAGGGGCGAAATCGACGGCTAACGGACGTAAAAACACGCTGGCGGACGGTCTACGCCCAGACTTTTAATCCATTGGTCCAGGGTTCGAGTCCCTGCGGGCCTACCACTGAAACCGAGAACTCCAGTCCCCGAGCGCGGCCGCCGGGCTACGACGAGAGTTCAGCCCGGCGCGACCACCAGGCCTCGGCGGCGGTCATTGCGCTCTCGGCCTCCTGGATGCCGTCGCCCACGAGCCCTGCGGTGGCAGCCCAGTGCAAGGGTATAAGGGCTACAGCCCCGGGGAGCCAACGGTGCTCGTCGCGAGTTTGCCGACCTGGCCTTCGGCTCGCTGGCCCACGCTTGGGGCGCACCAATGCTACTCCTCATTCCCGCCGCGGTGTTTGCGCTGATCGTTTTGCTCACGGGGGTCATCGGGACGAACTTGGGTGCTGTTTATCGCACGGGAGTTGCACCTGCGACTTAGGGCTTCCCGCGGCGGGAAGATCGAGCTGGGTACCGTCGGCCTCCCCACCCCCCGTCAGGCGGCGCAACGTTGCCGATCGAGCGGACCCATGTACCATGCCTAGGAAAGGGGATCACTCATGTCCACGATCGACTCACCCTTCGATGCCTTCTCGAGAATGTTCCAACCTCCGTCCGAGCGACTCCGCTCCGCCGTCAGCGAATCGGTGGCGGCCCACAACCGGGCGACCGCCGGACTGATGCAGGGCCTCGCTACCGCCGCATACGAGCCCCCCAAGGTGTTCGGGCTGCTCCGAGACTACTGCGGCGCCGCCGGTGAGCGGGCGCTTCGCCTCAACGAGGCCGTGATCGATGAATGGCGCAACGCCAACGTCGCCAGCCCGGCCCCAGAGGGCGCCACGCCGCAGCCGTCGCAACCCGCGCCCGTGGGCCACGCCAGCGTAGCCAGCTCAGCCCTGGAGAGCGCCACGCCGCAGCCGTCTGAATCGGAGCCCATGGCCTACTGCGTCCGGTGCAAGGCGAAATGTGTGGTTGCCGACCCCGTCATGACGACGATGAAGAACGGCCGCGCGGCGCTCAAGGGCCGCTGTTCGGTGTGCGGATCCGGCGTCTTCAAAATCGGCGGCTAGGGTCTCAGCCGCCACGGGACGGCCAGTCCCCGGTCGGTGTCGATACTATCGACACCGTCTATTTGTCCTATCGATACCCCTTGACGAACGGGCTGACGCGGCCGATAGTGAAGACAGAGAATCGGACAGCGATCGGAGCGAACGCCGGTTCCGAACCTAAAGGAGGACGAAGCCATGCGCAGTAACCTCCATGCACTATTCGAGGTTTGGATCGTTCAGACATAGAGTCCGCTTCGGCGGGCGAGACCACAGACCCCGCTCGATGGACACCCGCGCACACTTTCGCCGGATCTCGAAACCGCCCGATTAAGGGTTGAGGTCGAACGCTCGAGAGGGAGCTGCGAAGCCGGTTTCTGTCCACCCAAAGCGGCGCTCGACGCCCGACACGCGCCTGAGCACAGACCGAGGGCCCCGGCACACGCCGGGGCCCTTTCGCGTTTCCGGGGCGTTATCCCGGGGCGTGGAGCTGAATTTCGGCGGATGCCGGTCGCGCCGCGGAGTTGCCTACCAGCCCAGCGCTTCCTCGATCGCAGCCACCGAACCGCCGGCCCTGACGATGTTGGGCCGATACTCCCGGGCGGCTGTATCGGGATCCTTGAGGCCGTTGCCGGTGAGGATCGCGACGGCGCGCCCGCCGCGGATGCGCCCGGCGCGACCGAGCTTCAGCAGGCCCGCGACGGCGGCGGCGCTGGCGGGCTCGGCGAAGATGCCCTCCTGGCGGGCGAGGAGCGCGTACGCCTCCAGGATCTCGTCGTCCGTCACGGAATCGATAAGACCGCGGGATTCGTCGCGGGCCCGCTCAGCCTGACGCCAGCTGGCCGGGTTGCCGATCTGGATGGCGCTTGCGACGGTCTCGGGCTTCTCGACGGCGTGGCCCAGGACAATCGGCGCGGCCCCCGCCGCCTGGAAGCCGTACATCTGTGGGTGGAGCGTCGCCAAGCCGCGCTCAGCGCACTCGGTGAAGCCCTTCCAATAGGCGGTGATGTTGCCAGCATTGCCGACGGGGACGGCGAGGATGTCGGGAGCATCGCCGAGGGCCTCGCAAATCTCGTACGCCGCGGTCTTCTGGCCCTCGATCCGGAAGGGATTGACGGAGTTGACGAGGGCGACCGGATGCTTGGCGGTCAGCTCACGGGCGGCGTTGAGCGCGTCGTCGAAGTTGCCGTCCACTTCGATAATCCGTGTGCCGAACGCGATCGCCTGGGCGAGCTTGCCGGCCGCGACCTTCCCGCCCGGGACGAGGACGAAGCTTTCGAGGCCGTTCTGGGCGGCGTAAGCGGCGGCGCTGGCGCTGGTGTTGCCCGTGCTGGCGCACATGATCGCGGTGGCGCCGGCCTCCATCGCCTTCGCGACGGCGACGACCATGCCGCGATCCTTGAACGAACCGGTGGGGTTGCAGAGTTCAAGCTTGAACCAGAGTTCGTCGAGGCCGCAGAGGGCGCCGAGCCGGGTCGAGCGGACGAGCGGTGTATCGCCCTCGCCGAGCGAAATCCGCGGCGTCGCTGGCGTGAGCGGGAGGATGTGGCCCCAGCGGTGGAGCACTCCCCGAGGGGTCGGCGGGGCGCGACGATCGACAGGCTCGCTCATGGCTCCTCCGGTGGGCGAAAGGTGTGGAACTTCATTTCGCGATTTTCCTGCTCGAGCAGCTGGATCTGCTTACGGCGCTGCTTTTCGGTCAATTGGTTGTATTTCAAGAACTCATCTCGCACATGGTCCACGACCACTGCGATATCCGCCTTGATGCCGATGACGCGCTCGGCGAGGCCCGTATGGCGGCCCTCGACCAGCGCGATCGCGCCGTCGAACCTGTCGACGCGCTGGATCAGCTTCTCGATCAACTCCTCGATGATCGTCACGCGGGCATCGACGCGGGACGATTGCTCGCGCCACACTTGCACGGCCTCGATGACCTCACGGCGCATCGTCTGCTCGCGCGTCGCCTCTTCGATCAGCGCTTCATTGCGCTTGACCATTTCGCCCACGACCTGGAGGCGTTCGTAGACGACACGGTAGCGCTCCTCCTGGTCCTGCGTAAGGACGACTTTCACGCGCTCCTCAAGGTCTTTGTTGACCTCGATGGCCCGCTCGAGGCGGAGGCCGAATTGGTCGACGCGCGCCTCCACCTCGCGCTGACGCTCGATGATCGAAGCCCCCGTGAGCGAAACCTGCGAAACCTGATTCTGAAGCTGGGCAATATCGGCGGCGAGCAGCCCGAGCTGTGCAGCGGCCGCCTCGATGCGTTTCACCGCTTCGGCGCGCTCGGCCCGATCGGACTCGCCTTCGGCGCGAAGGCGGCGGAGCGCCGTGTCGATCTCGGCCTTGTTCGCGATCAGCTCGTGGCGCAAGTGTTCAGTGATCTCGTCGAGGCCCCGGAGCTTCTCCGGCAAGCCGCGGAAGGGAAGGAACTTCGGGTCGACTTCCCGGATGGCACGCTCCGTGGCCTGGAGCGCCTCCGCCATGTCGTAGACCTGGTGGCGCAGGAGGTCGAGTTGGGCGGCCGTCCGGAGATTGACGTCGCGGCCGTCGCGGGCTTCTTGTTCAAGCCACTGCAGGATTTCGCCGATCGCCTGGGACTGCATTTCGCCGGCCATCAGGATTCGACCCGCAAAAAGCTGTTGACTTGGGCGACGACGGGCAGCGCGCCGATGGCGGCGAGGGCGGCGCCCATAGCACCCTGACTCGCCCGATGGGTCATGATCACGAGCTCGGCGGTGCCGGCGCTCGCGTCAGCCTCTTTCTGATTGACGGCGGCGATGCTGACACCGTTGTCGCCCAGCGCCAGTGCGATTTGGGCGAGGACGCCGGGCCGGTCGGTCGCCGTCAC
>CAMAUF010000228.1 GCA_945861295.1 bacterium
TCGTAGGCATTCCCGTCCTCCCATCGAAAGCACACCCGCCATTGTTGGTTGATACGGATGCTGTGTTGGCCGACGCGGTCGCCTACCAACATCCCGAGGCGATTGCTTGAGGGATTTCGCAAGTCCTCGATGGTCCGCCAGGCGTGAAGCGCTCTGATTCGCCGTTGTGCCGCCCGGTGAATGTCGGGTGGGAACCGCCGTGAACCTCCGAGGTTGGCCAGAACCTCCTTCGCCCGGTTCGCGATACGAGCGAATCACCCTGGCATCGTAGCCGATCATCAGGCTTCTTGAGCCATTGTGCCGTGGCGCGCGTACGATTGGCCGACATCCAACCCGGGAGGCCAGCATCATGAGTATCCTCGATAGCTTTCGCATCGACGGCCACGTCGCCGTCGTCACCGGCAGCGGCAAGGGCATCGGCCGCGGCATCGCCATCGCGCTCGCGGAGGCCGGCGCGAACGTCGTCGTCGCGGCCCGGCGTCAAGCCGACATCGACGAAGTCGTTGGCGTGATCCGTGCGGCCGGCGGCAGGGCTATCGCCGTCCAGACCGACGTGAACGAGCCCGGCGCGATCGAACGGCTGGCGGACGCCGCCGTCAACGAGTTCGGCAAGCTCACGATCTGGGTCAACAATCACGGTGGCAACCGCGACGGCAAGCTCATCCCCCTCAACGAGTACGAAGAGGCCGAGATGGAGTGGATGCTGCACTTCAACTTCGTCACCGCTTGGAAGGGCGCGAAAGAGGCCGCGAACCGGATGCCGCCCGGCAGCTCCATCATCAACATCACCTCCGGCGCGGGCATGAACGCGGCGCCCCGCACCGGCGCCTATGGCGCGGCTAAAGCGGCAATGAACAACATGACGCAGACGCTCGCGGTCGAACTGGCGGCGAAGCGGATCCGCGTCAACGGCGTCGCCCCCGGCCCGGTGCCGACGGAGATTTTCATGAAAACGTTCCCGCTCGACGCGGCTGGCCTGGCCGCGATGGGCGAACGGCTCGCCGTCGGCCGGCTGGGCACGCCGGAAGACATCGCGGCTTGCGTGCTCTGGCTCGTCTCGCCGGCGGGGTCGTGGGTGACGGGCCAAACGATCGCCGTCAACGGCGGCCACGTCCCCGGCTCGATGGCCGTCAGGCACGAGGAGAACAAGTAGGGTCGCGAGCCGGGGGCTTCGATTTCCGCTTCGAGGCTACGATATTTGCGGCGTCCGCTGCTCGGCCGGCGTGCCGTGCCATCGCTGCCAAGGCGGCTGTGAAGAGAGGAAAGGCAGGCCGTTGTGGCTCGGAAGTTGCGCCAACTCTCCGGTGGTGAGGTAGTGCGAATCCTCGGGTCCTTTGGTTTCGAACCGGGCCGTCAACGGGGTTCCCACCTGAGGCTTTCGCGTATGGCGGACGGCCGTCGTCAGTCCCTCCGGTTCCCATGCATCGCACGTTGGACTCCGGAACGACCCGGGCGATCCTGAGGCAAGCGTCGGAGTTCATCCCAGGTTGGTTGCTCGATCGCCACTTCTCCACCGAGTGATTCACGCGGCTGCCGGTTGGACTTCCAACGTCACGACAAGGGTCGGCTGAGCGGCAAGGCCCATCGCGCCCAAGTCCTCGCCCTCGATCGCGAGAGCGACCGCCTCCCGCAGATTCGCCACAACCTCATCGAGGTCAGCTCCTTGGGTGACGGCGCGGACTTCGGGGCACTCCGCCACGTACCCGGATTCGTCGCCAGGCCGAATGAACGCGTTCAGAACCTGCCTCATGTGCGCTATCCTACGGCCTGCCGGACCACTCAGCTACTTCGATTCGTTCGGCAGGCATCCGGGCCCGGTCTTTTGCGTGCTCTGGCTCGTTTCGCCGGCGGGGTCGCGGGTGACAGGCCAAACGATCGCCGTCAACGGCGGCCACGTCCCCGGCTCCATCGCCGTCCGCCACGAGGAGCACCGATAAGGGACGTGCCTCGCTCATGTCTCCGGCCACCAGCGACGTTCGCGCAGGTCAATCCGCCCGTCTCCGTCGAAGGCCACGCCTTCGCGCTCCAACAGCGCCCGCTGGAGGTCGGCGGCGGCGCCCCGACCCTTCAGGCTGATCCGGCCCTGGGCGTTCACCACCCGCCACCACGGGATCGTGTCGTCGCTGCCATCAAGCGCGTTCAGCGCGTATCCGACCGCCCGCGCCGCCGCTGGCGACCCGCAGATCAGCGCCACCTGGCCGTACGTCACCACTGACCCGCGCGGCACGCGCCGGACGACTTCATACACGCGTGTATAGAAGGTTGGCTCGCGCTGCGGTTCGGGCATATCGCCATCCTATCGCGTAGGATCCCGCCATGGCAGAAGAAGTGCTCCCCGGCGCGCTCGCCGGCATCCGCGTCGTCACCACCGGCCAGATACTCGCGGCGCCCTATTGCGCCACCCTCCTGCGCGAGTTCGGCGCCGAAGTGATTAAGGTCGAACAACCCGGCATCGGCGACCCCAACCGCGACAACATCTCCTTCGCGCAGGACAACCGGGGCGTGCAATCCGTCACCATCGACCTGCGCATCCCGGAGGGCAAGGTGTTGTTCCGGCGGCTGTGCGACACCGCCGACATCCTCATCGAAAACTTTCGCCCCGGCACGCTCGAAGGCTGGGGCGTTGCGCCCGACTCCTTGCGGGAGACGAACCCGGGCCTCATAGCGGTCCGCATCAGCGGCTACGGCCAAACCGGGCCGTACAAGGATCGCGCCTCATTCGACCGTGTTGCCCTCGCGATGAGCGGCCTGACGTACCTGACCGGCTACGAAGACCGCCCACCCGTCCGCCCCGGCTACTTCGTCGCCGATTATGGCGCGGGCACGTTCGCGGCGTTCGGCGCCCTCGCGGCGCTTCAAGCCCGCGCCCACACCGGCAAGGGCCAGGATGTCGATGTCGCGCTCTACGAGGCGGTTTGGCGGATGAGCGGGACCTACGCCGGCGGCTACGGCCGCACGGGCACGGCCCGTGAGCGCCACGGCAACTATGTGCCGGGTGTCGTCCCGGCCGAACAGTTCACAACCGCGGACGGCGCCTACCTCGTCGTCAATTGCACGACGGCGCGCGCCTTCGCCCGGCTCTGCGACGCGATCGGCCAGCCGGAACTGCTCGCCGACCCGCGCTTCGCCGCCCGGCGCGACCTCCAAGCGAACTACGAGGCGATCCACGCGATCCTTGGCGCGTGGGTCGCCGCGCGCTCGCTCGCCGAATGCCAGCGGGTGTTCGACGAGGCCGGTGTGCCCGCCATGCAGGTCTATGGCATCCAGGAGATCCTCGCCGACGCGCACTACGCGGCCCGCGACCAAGTGGTCACGGTCGAAGACGCCGCCTTCGGGCCGCTGCTCCAGCCGGGCATCGTCCCGCGCCTGACGGGCACGCCGGGCCGCGTCCAAGGCCGCGCTCCAAGCCTCGGCGAGCATACCGATTCCGTCCTCGCCGAGCTCGGACTGACGCCGGGCGAGGTCGCGGCGCTGCGAACGGCGAAGGCTATCTAAGGCGACTGATTCGGGACGGCTGACTCGGGACTTGCTACGCTGTCGCCATGCATCCAATCGCCGCTTCCGCCAACGCAGTGCTCGCCCGCGTCCTTAACGACCTTGCCGAAACGACCAACGGCCTCCCCGATCAGGCCCTGGATTGGGCGCCAGCGCCGGGCCAGAACAGCATCGCCGTGCTAGTCCGCCACAGCCTGGCCGCCACGCCCTTCCTCTGGGGCTGGGCGGCGGGCATCCCGGCCGACCGCAGGGCGTACTTCGAAGGTGAACGCGCAACGGCCTTCCGAACGGCCGGCGTCACCGCGGCGGCCCTCACGGCAGCGATCGACAGCGCGCGCGCCGAGCTGGCCGCCATCCTTGAGCGCGTCACCGACCAGACGCTCGCCGCCAAGGCGGCCTGGGATTGGCCGGACGGCGGCACGCCAGACGGCGGCGAGCTGCTCATCCATGCCATCGGCCACCTGCGGGAACACACGGCCCACGCCGGCCTGACCCGCGACCTTTGGCTCGCGGCACACAAGGCCTAACCATGCCGCCCTCCGCGCCTATGGCCGCCGCCCTCGCCGCCGCCGCGTCCGTGAGGGGCACGACGAGCCCGAACCCGTGGGTCGGCGCGGCCTTGGTCCGCGATGGCGTCGTCGTCAAGGTCGGCGCGACGCAGCCGCCCGGCGGAGCGCATGCCGAAGCTGACGCCCTGGATGGGTTCGACGCACGCGGCGCCGACCTCTACGTCACCCTGGAACCGTGCTCACCCTTTGCCGGCAAACGTACCCGGCCCTGCGCCGAGCGAATCATCGAGGCGGGAGTGCGGCGCGTCATCGTCGCCATCGAGGATCCGGATCCGAAGGTCCGCGGGCGAGGCCTCACCCTCCTCCGCGCCGCCGGGATCACGGTCGAAACCGGCGACGGCGCCGGCGAGGCCACGGCCCTGTTGCGGCCGTA
>CAMAUF010000229.1 GCA_945861295.1 bacterium
CAGGAGTGGCTTTCGTTCTACTTCAAGAGCCCGCAGCACGCGCCCGAACTCTACCCCGAGCACGACCTCTTCATCCAGCAGACGAAGCTGAAGAACACGCTGCGCTGGATGATGGGCGAGGAGCAGATCACGCACCTCGGCATCGATTACTACGACATGGACGAGGGCGACGACCGCTAGAGGCGTCCGATTGCGCGGAGAGCCGGCTGACGGCGGAAGGACCGGCGCTTTCGCTATGCTCGGACGATCGCGAACGCCTCCCGGGCTGGCTGCCCTCACGTTCCTCTGCCCGCTCTACGCCGTGCTCGTCGTGGCGATCATGGTGGTGCTGCTGTTCGAGCCAGAGCCGAACGGGTCGTGGCCCTTCGTAGCGCTGGCATCGCTGCTGGCGGCCGACGCTTTGGTGTTCGCGGGCGCTTGGCGGTGGGCCGGGGCGCACGCCTTCGCCTACCGGCTTGCCGGCTGGCTTGTGATGGCGGCCGGGCTGTGGTTGCTTGTCAGCTTCTGGTTGGTCGCCGTGCCTATCGTGCTCGGGCTCATCCCCACACTCTGGCCGGGCGCCAACGGCGCGGCGCGGCCCGCGTATTGGTGACGGGTCCGCTTTACCCGAACCGCGCGACGCAGGCTCCGCGGAGAATCGCCACCTCACGCTCGTGCGGCACATGCCGACGCCTTGCCTGGGCCTCGGTTTACGCTTCGCGGCCGGCGGGGAATGCCGGCACGGGGATATCGACGCGGACGGCGTGGGCTTCGCCAGGGTCGAGCGAGAGCCCGGACGGCGCCAATACCTCGATCATGCTTCCGTCCTCCAGCCGCACGACGAGCCGCGAGAAGGGGCCTTCGAGATAGCGCTCGACGACCATGCCCGTCCGTTCGCCGCCGCGGCAGATCGTGACCCACTCGGGGCGGACGAGCGCCTCACAGGGGCCGTCCGCGATGGGCCCGGCGGCGAGGATCGGGCCGAGCGGGGTTTCGAGCAGGCCGGCCCGGGCGACCGCTGGGAGATATTGGACGGCGCCCGCCAGAGCGGCGATGCGGCGCGAGGCCGGCCGGGCATAGATCGCCTCGGGCGCCGCGACTTGCAGGATGCGGCCCGCGTCCATGACCGCGATCCGGTCGGCCAGCGCGAAGGCGTCGGCCCGGTCATGGGTGACGAGGATGGCGCTGACCCGCTGGCTTCGGAGGAGCCGGCCGACCTGGATCCGCAAGGCGGCGCGCGTCTCTGGGTCGAGGTTCGAAAAAGGCTCGTCCAGGAGGAGGACGGCGGGCTCGGGCGCGAGCGAGCGCATGATCGCGACGCGCTGCTGTTGGCCCGCGGAGAGCTGGTGCGGGTGGCGCTGGGCGAACTCGCCGATGCCGGCGATCGCGAGCAGTTCCTCGACGCGCCTGGCCCGCCCGGCCCCGCGCGAAAGGCCGTAGCCGACGTTCGCGGCCACATCGAGGTGCGGGAACAGCGCGAAATCCTGGAAGACCATCCCGACCGGGCGCCGATGGGCGGGGACGCTGTGGGAGCGCGACTCGACCAGCGCCCCCGCGACCGTGATCTCGCCCGCGGCCACGCGCTGGAAGCCCGCGATCGACCGCAGAAGCGTCGTCTTCCCGCAGCCGCTCGGCCCGAGCAGAGCGAGGATCTCCCCCGCCTCCAGCGCGATCGAGGCCTCGCGGACGGCGTCGGTTTGGCCGAAGCGGACGGAGACGCCTTCGCAGCGCAATACTTCAGCCATTGGCCGAACCGATCCCTTCGATCCAGACGAGGACGGCGACAGCCGCGGCGGCGAGGCCAACGATCGCGAGGGCGGGCAAAGCGGCGGCGGACAGCGTGCCCGCGTTGGCTGAACCCCAGATGATGCCCGGCACGGTTTCGTATCCCGGTGGAGCGAGGAGCAGCGTGGCGGGGAGCTCCTTGATCGTTGACAGGAAGACCAGGGCGCCCGCGGCCACGACCCCCGGCCGGGCGAGCGGCAGCGTCACGCCGGCGATCACCCGCAACGGGCGCCTCCCGAGCGACGCGGCAGCGTCCTCCAGGTTCGGGCTCTGGCGGCTGAGCGGGACTCGGAGGGCGCTGAGGGCGTTCGGCAGGAACAAGACGATGTAGGCGGCGAGGACGATCCAGACGGTCTGGTACAGCTCTCTCGCGTATCGGATCCCAAAAAACACCATAGCGAGCGCGACGACGAGGCCGGGCAACGCGTGGGTGAGATACGCGGTTTGTTCCAGGGCGCGGGCCGCCCAGCCGCCATAGCGCGCCGCGAGGATCGCGATCGGGAGCGCCGCAACGACGGTGACCAGGGCGCCTCCGGCCGCCAGGGTCGCGGAGTGGCGCAGCGGCTCGGCCAGGCCGGGGAATTCGATGCCAGCTCGCAGCCCGTTTGAGAGCCAGTAGACAAGTACGCCTATGGGGGCGAGGAACGAGAGGCCAGCGACCAGGGAGAGGTAGACGAGCGCGGGCACTGTCCAGCCGCCCAAGGGGGCGAGGACGGGTCGCCGTCGCGCCGTCGAGACCGCCCTCCCGCGCGCGAAGGAGCGGACCGCGATTTCACCGGCGAGCACGGCGAGCGCGAGGGCGCCCAGCATCATCGCCAGCACCGCCGCGCCAGTCAGATCGAACGAACTCTGGTATTGCAGGTAGATGACGGACGTGAACGTATCGTAGCGAAGGGTGGAGACCGCCCCGAAGTCGCTTAACGCATACAGGACGATGAGGAGGAGGCCACCGGCGAGGGCGGGCCGGAGGGGCGGAAAGGTGATGCGCCAGAACGTTGGCCAGCGGCCCCGTCTCAGCGTGCGGGACGCCTCCTCTTGGGCGGGATCGACGGTCGCGAAGGCCGCGTGCATGACCAGGTAGAGGTAGGGGAAGCTCACGGCCGTGAGCGTCGCGGTCGCCCCCCAGAATCCGTAGATCTCCGGCAGCCGGTCGACGCCGATCGGTTGGAGCCAACCTTGCACGAGCCCTTTCGGCCCGAGCGCCGCCACCACCGCGAACGCATACACATACGAGGGGATAGCGAGCGGCATCGCGAGAAGGACCTGCCAGAGCCGTCGCGCGGGCAACGCGGTGCGCGCGGTCAGCCAGGCGGCCGGCACAGCAATCGCAGTCGTTCCCACGGCGACAGCGGCCGCGAGCCGGATGGTGTCCCAGAGGACGGGACCTGCCAGACGGCCGAAAGCGTCCTGCCAGGGGGCCAAGCCCTGCTCCGTGGAACGAACCACCAGGTAGTAGACCGGGAAAAGCGTGAGCGCGACAGTGGCCAAGGCTGGGGCCCAAAGGAGCGCCGGAGGTGGCCGCCGTGTCCCAAGCGTGAAGCGTGCCATCGATGTGAGCCTACTTGAGGACGCCGGTCGAACGGAGCGTCGCCAACGTCTTCTGCAGGTCATCGAGCTTCGAGAGGTCGAGGGCGGGCGGCTTCAGCTCGGCGAGCGGTTTTAGGCGGCCATCGGCGGCCTGGCCAGCCACGACCGGGTATTCATAGGTCTGTTCGACGAAGTAGTTCTGAGCGGCCGCGCCCAACATGTACTGGATGAAGGCGAGCGCCGCGGCCTTGTTCTTGGTGGACTTCACCACACCGGCCCCGGCAACGTTGACGAGCGAGCCCGCGTCGCCGTTGGCCGTGAAGAGGTTCTTCGCCTTGAGCGCGTCGCCGGCGGTTTTCATCAGTTGGTAGAGGTAGTAGTGGTTGGCCAGGCCGAGCTTGATTTCCCCCGTGTTCACCGCTTCGACGATCGGAAGGTTGCCAGGGAAGGTCTTGGCGTCGTTCGCGACCATCTCCTTGAGCCACTTCTCGGCGGCGGCGTCGCCATCGATCCGCCGGATCGCCGTGACGAAAGACTGGAACGAGGCGTTGGTCGGGGCCCAGCCCACTTGTCCCTTCCACTTCGGGTCGGTCAGGTCCTTGTAAGACTTGGGCAGGTCCGCGGGGGGGACGAGGCCGGCGTTGTAGACGATCACCCGTGCGCGGGCGCTGAGGCCGACCCACGTGCTGTTCTGCGCGCGGTAGCTCGCGGGGACCTTTTCGAGCAGCGTGGCGGGCAGGCTATCGAGCAACCCGGCGGCCGCGACCGCGCCGAGCCCGCCGGCGTCTTGAGCGACGTAGACGTCGGCGGGTGACTTGCCTCCCTCTTCGATGAGCAATGCGGCGAGCTGGGTCGTGTCGCCGTACTTCACGTTCACCGTGATCCCAGAGTCGGCCTGGAACTGTTCGATGAGCGGCTTGATCAGCGCCTCCGTGCGGCCACTATACACCGTGAGGCTTCCGCTGGGCTTCGGCGAGGGCGTCGCGCCCGCGGCGCTGGTCCCGGCCGTCGTCGGGGGCGGCGTGGCGGCGCCGTCGTCGTCACCGCCGCAGGCGGCGGAGAGCCCGGCGATCGCGATCACGATCAGGGCCGAGACCAGGAGAAGAAGCAAGCGTCGCTGACGCATCAGTCACCTC
>CAMAUF010000230.1 GCA_945861295.1 bacterium
ATTCAGCCACGGTCGCCGCCCCCAGACCTCGTTCGGTTCACCCTTCCATTATTGCAGGTACATCGAACCGCGGCGTCCGCCATTCGGGTCGGTCAGGACGTTGATGACGGAGACCACGCCGGAGGCGAGCGCCTCCTCGATCGCCGGGCGGATATCCTCGGGCCGTTCAACGCGCCGAGAGTAGCCGCCGACCATCTCGCCCATCTTTTCGTACGCCACGGGAAGTAAGGCGGCGATGGGCGGCGATTCCTTGCGGAAGTAGGCGTTCTGGATCGTGTGGCCCGCGATGCCGCCGTTATTGGCGATGACGAAGACGACGGGCGCGCCGATGCGGGCCGCCGTCTCGACCTCCATCGCCGCCGCGCCGAATGCGTAGTCGCCGATCAATGCGACGGCCGGCACGTCGGGCATCGCGAGCTTCGCTCCGAGCGCGTAGGGCACGCCCGTGCCCATGCAACCAGTCGTCCCGGAGTTCAGCAACGCGCGCGGATTGTACGAAGTCATCACCGCGCGGGCCACGCCCATCGTCAACTCCGCGTCGACGGTCACGTATCGGTCGCGCGGGAGAGTGTCGCGCAGCTCGCGGACCAAGCGGTAGTGGTTGATGGGCGTGGAATCGGAGTCCATACCCTCGGCGATGGTGGCTTCGTTCTTGGCGGAATCCTCACGAAGCACGTCCAACCAGCGCCCAGAGGCGGACCGCAGCCTGCGTCCGCGCAGCGCCTCGGCGAGCGCGTCCGCGGCGAGGGCGCAATCGGCGACGATCCCAGTCTCGATCTCCGCGGCCGAGTACATCTCTTCGGCGATGATGTCGACCTGTGCGAGCCGGACGTTGGCGGCGAAACGTGGAGGCCGCCCGCTCTGGAAGATCCAGTTGTACCGGCCGCCGAACATCACAACCGCATCGGCGCCGCCCAGCGCGGCCGAACGGGCCGCGTTCATGCACATCGCGTTGTCGTCGGGCACAACGCCGCGGCCCATGGGCGAGCCGACGAACGGGATGCCGAGGTTCACCAACCGCGTGAGCCCATCCTGCGCATCTGCCCAGGCCGCGCCCTTGCCGATCAGGATGAGCGGCCGTTCAGCCTCCGCCAACATGCGGGCGACCGCTTCGATGGCGACGGGGTCCGGGTGTGGCCGCGAAATGGCCGGCATGGTCTCGCGGTAGCGGACGCGCTCTTCGTCGACCTTGCGGCGCACCATCTGGCCCGGGAAATCGAGATAGACGCCGCCAGGCCGGCCGTTGACCGACTGGCCGAGCGCGAGGTGGAGCAGTTCGGCGATCCGCTCGGTGCTGTCGACCTGCTGCATCCACTTGACCCCGGGCCGGGCGAACGCAAGCTGGTCGGCCTCCTGGAAGCCGCCAAGGCCGCGCGATCGACCGTCGGCCGAGCCCCCGAGCACCACGAGCGGCATCGCGCTCTCGGTGGCGACGTGAAGGCCGGTGATGGTGTTGATCATGCCTGGGCCAGAACCGGCGACGACAACGCCGGGCTTCTTCTTGATGTAGCCCCAAGCCGAAGCGGCGAAACAGGCCGACTCCTCGTGGCGGCAGTTGACGACCTTGATCCCGGCCGCCTCCATGCCCGCCATGACCTCGATCATCGGGCCGGCCACGACTCCGAAAGCCGTGTCGATCCCGGCCCGCTTGAGCTGGTTCGCGACAATTTGACCGCCGTTGACTTCCACCATGCTTCTTCTCCTAAATCGCCTTCGCGGTGCGAAGGCCGTCGATTTCGTCCCAGGTGTAGCCCAGTTCGAGCAAGACTTCCTCGGTATGCTGGCCGAGTTCGGGGGCCGTGAAGCGCGCCCCGACCCTGTCCTTCGACATGCGGATCGGCGAATTGACGACGCGGACGGGCCCGAGGTTCGGATGTTCGAGTGTCGTTATGTACTCGTTCGCGAGGATCTGCGGATCAGTCGCCACTTCGGCGTACTCGCTCACCGGCCCGCTCGGGATGTCTGCCTTCTTCAGCAGCGGAAGCCACTGATCGCGCGGCTTGAGTGAGAAGGCGGTATCGAGTTCGGCCAGCATCTCGATGCGGTTGGCGAAACGGCCCTTCGGCGACTCGAAGCGCTCGTCCGTGGCCCATTCCTCGTGGCCGAGGACGCGACAGAGGTTCGGCCACCACTTCGGGTCTAAGATGCCGATCGTCAGCCACTTGCCATCCGAACAGGGGAAGTAGGCGAAGGTCGGCGTCTGGCGCTGCGGTGTCGGGTACTGATACTCGGTCCGCATGAAGCCCGTGAGCTGGAGCGCTTGAAGCGCGACCTGCGAGCCGAGCAGCGACACGTCGACATGCTGGCCGTGCCCCTGCCGTTCGCGCGCCGTGATCGCGGCGCAGATGCCGAGCGCAAACACCATCGCGCCGACCTGGTCCGCGAGCCCGCCCATGAGGGCCATCGGCGGATTCCCCGGCCCGCCGCCCTGGTTGACCATGATCCCGCCCATACCCTGGCCGATGACGTCGAACGACGGCTCATAGGTGTTCGGGCCTTGGGGCCCGAAGCCCGAAGCGCTGCCGGTGATGATGCGCGGGTTGACCTTGACGAGCGCATCGTAGTCGAGCCCAAGGCGCTTCATGACGCCAGGCCGGAAGTTGTCGGTGACGACGTCGGCCTCGGCCACAAGCTTGTGGACGACGGCGATGCCTTCTGGCTTGCGGAGGTCGATCGTGATCGACCGCTTGTTGCGGTCGTGCGCCTCGAAGTAGGCGCACCAGCCGTCCGGCTGAAGCCCGAGTGAGCGCCCGAGATCACCGTTGACCGGCTCTTCAACCTTGATCACGTCAGCTCCGAGGTCCGAAAGCATGACCGTGGCATACGGCCCCTGCTGGTATCGGGTGAAATCGAGGATTTTGATCCCCGCGAGCGGCCCAGGCATGTCCCCTCCTAGCGCGAAGGATGCGCGATAGCCGCATCATACGCAGTCGGGACCCCGAAGTCCCACGGTAAGTTCGATGCGCGGGCGCGAAGTCGGTCACACGCGTCCAACTTCTCATGAGCTTCGATCGCGACGACAACGACTGGCGAAGCGGCAGAGAACTCCACAACGAGAACTTCAACTACTGGGTCCGGCCGGAGCGTGACGCGGCACTCAAGGATTGGCTTTCGGAGTCCGTTGGGGCACACTCGGTGAATGTCGAAGATCGCGAGCCGGCTGATCGCAGAGGTGGCGGCTTGCCACGCGCGGCTGATCGAGGTGATCGAGCGCCTAAACGACGCCGATTTCCGCGCCGTCGCCGGGCCGACGGCGCCATCGATCCTCTTCCATGTTTGGCATGTCGCTCGGTGGAACGACCTCGACCAGGCGCGTCTTTCGGACGGACCCCAGCGCTGGATCGCGGAAGGGCTCGGACCGGCCTGGGGATTGGGCGATATCGCGCTCGGTGACGACGACAGCGGCACCGGCATGCGGTCCGACGGGGTCGCCCGCCTAGCGCCCTCGGCTCCGGATCTCATCGCGTACGCCACTGGCGCCTTCGCGGCGTTCGAGTCCGCCTTGGGCACGCTTCCACCCGACTCGCCGGCGTTCATGGACGCCGCCCTCACAGCACTCGTCCACGACAACCGGCACCTCGGAATGATCGAGGCGCTGATCGGCGCTGCGGGCCGCGCGGGGAGCGCCACCAACTAAGATGAATCGCTAGAGAGAGGCGATGCCGGGCTGGCCCATCCGCGTTCGGGAGATGGTGAAACGACCTAAAGCGCCGGCAACCAGGCCGCAAGCACCGATCGGTCTGGGCCCTCCAGCGTTGCGATCGCCGCCCAATCCCCTTCGGCCCAGCGATCAAGGAGGCCCTCGCCTTCTTCCGCCCGCGAACCGACTGCCAGTTGAAGCCGCGCCAGGACAGCGTCGAGCCAAAGGCACTGGGCGGAGACCGCATCCCGGACGGCCGCTGCAGCCTCGACAGTCACCGTCCCCGACTGCCGCAGCGCGCGCAGGGCCGCCTTGGGAAGCGCTGTGCCGAAGCCGGCGTTGTCGCTGATGACGTACAGGTCGTCGCGGTTCGTCTGGAGGTCGAGTTGGGGCGGACGCTTGAGGAGTGCGTGCAGCTCTGAATCCAACGCAGACAGCTCGGGCACGGCGGTCAACCGCCCGAGCGACCGGCGGCCGCGCTCCAACGGCCTGCCCTCCGCGCCGAAGCAGCACGGGATGACGACGGCGATGTCGGACTGCATCTGCCGGAGATACCCCAGCACCAGGTCCAACGCGAGGGGCGCCGTTTGGACGGCCCACTTGAGCGCTGGCAAGGTTGCCCGGCCGTCCGCGAGCGCGTCGCCAAGCGCGACGACGGTCGCATCCATCGCCCGCAAGGCCAAGACGAGCTTCGCGCCCGTCGACCGGAGGCCGAAGGCCGCCGTTTCAAACGGGTCGTCGAACCACTCTCCCTCCCACGTA
>CAMAUF010000231.1 GCA_945861295.1 bacterium
GTTCCGGCGACGCCATCGACTGGCAGCAGCTGGAACGGTCGGCCATCGATTGCGGCCTTACCGAGGCCACGGCCGCCGCGTTGGCGTATCTCGACCGCTGGTCGATGCCGATCCCCGGAGAGACTGTGCGCCGCCTCGGTTCGCGGCGGCCGAGTCTGGCCGAACGCGTCGAACGCGACCTCGGCGGCCGACAGACTACCGCGCTTTGGTATCTGCGATTCGATGCCGCGAACTACCTGCGCAAGAGCAGCGGTTGGCCAGTTCACCGGCGGCTCGGCGGACTGGGGCTATACCTCGGCGCCCAATGGGGCGTGCCCGCGAACCGCGTGCCACAGGAAGTGATCACCCGGTCGCTTCGCAGGCTTGCGCACGCCCGTACGGGTTGACCGAGACGGCGGGGCTTGACAGCGGGGCCTCGATCGCCAACGATTTGGCTGCCGGCTATCTCACCCGAGAAGTCGAGCCTGGCAGATGACCTTCGAGAGCACTCCCGCCTGGACCCAGCGTGGCCGGGACGGACAGCCAGCGCCGGGCTTTCGGCGTCCTGTTCGCCTCGCCGCCCCGCCTTCGAGCGGGGCTTTTCGTTGGCAGGAAGGCGAACCCAGATGGCACGTCTCTCCGTCCACACCCTTCGCGACCTCAAGGCGCGTGGCCGCCGATTCGCCATGATCACCGCCTACGACTACCCGTCAGCACGACTGGTCGAACAGGCTGGGATCCCCATCATCCTCGTCGGCGACTCGCTTGGCAGCGTCGTCCTCGGCTACGACTCCACGGTCCCGGTCACGATGGAAGACGTCATCTACCACACGCGGGCCGTTGTGCGGGCGACGGAGCGCGCGATTGTGGTCGCCGACATGCCGTTCATGAGCTACCAGGCCAACGCCGATGAAGCGATGCGCAACGCGGGCCGCCTGCTGAAAGAGGGCGGCGCGACGGCCGTCAAGCTCGAAGGCGGGAGCCACATCGCGCCCTTGGTCCGCAGGATGGTCGAGGCGGGAATCCCGGTGATGGGTCACCTTGGCCTGACGCCTCAATCGGTCAACCAATTCGGCGGCCACAAAGTCCAGGGCAAGACGCCAGCGGCCGCCGCCAAGCTGATCGGCGACGCCCACACCTTGGAGGAGGCTGGCGCGTTCGCGGTCGTCCTTGAGACGATTCCGGCGCCGCTCGCCGGCATGGTCAGCCGCCGCCTCAGCATCCCAACGATTGGGATCGGCGCGGGCGCGGAGTGCGACGGCCAGGTCCAGGTCTTCCACGACCTGCTGGGCCTCTACGACGACCAGCGCCCGCTCAAGCACGCGAAGCGCTACGCGGTGATCGGCGAAGTGATCCGCGAGGCCGTCCGGGGCTACATCAGCGAGGTCGAGGGCGGCGCCTTCCCGGCTGCGGAACACAGCTTCCCAATGAGCGCGGACACGTTTGCGGAGCTCACCGGGGGCGGCAGACACGAACTCGACGCGGTCGTCCTGGCCGAGCTGGCGAGCTGACCGGATGGACGTATTGACCTCGCCCGCCCAGATGCACGCTTGGCGCACCAAGGTCACGGGCTCCGTCGGGCTCATCCCGACGATGGGCTACCTGCACGACGGACACCTCTCCCTCGTGCGCGCATCACGGCAGCGAGACACCGCGACTGTCGCGAGCATCTTCGTCAACCCCACCCAGTTTGGCCCGGGTGAGGACTTCGAACGCTACCCCCGAAGTGAGGCGGACGACCTGCGGTTGCTCGAAGAGGCCGGCGTCGCGGCCGTCTATCTGCCCTCCGCCGCGGCCATGTATCCGGACCGCTATCAGACGTACGTCGAGGTTGAGGAGGTGACGCGGCGGCTGGAGGGCGAACACCGGCCGGGGCACTTCCGTGGCGTCACAACCGTCGTCCTCAAGCTTTTCAACGCCGTGCAGCCGGGTCGAGCGTATTTCGGACGCAAAGATGCCCAACAGCTCCGGGTTATTCGACGGATGGCCGAAGACCTCGACCTGGCGGTGGAGGTGGTGCCCTGCCCCATCGTCCGCGAGGCGGACGGCCTAGCGATGAGCAGCCGCAACATCTACCTCACCCAGGCGGAGCGCGCCGCGGCCCCGGTGATCTTCCGTAGGTTGCGTGTGGCAGGCGCGGCCTGGGCGGCTGGTGAACGGCGGGCGGAAGCGCTTCGCGAGATCGTGCTGCGCGGACTTGCCAGCGAGCCGCTGGCGACCGTGGAGTACGTCAGCCTCGCCGACGATGTGACGCTGGAGGAGCGAGAGGGCATCGTCGCCGGGCCGGCACTCCTCTCGGTCGTGGTCCGCTTCGGCCGGACGCGCTTGTTGGATAACCTCGAACTCGTCTGACCCCAGCGGCGTGGCGAGACTCACGCCCTCGTACTCCGGTAGCCGGATCCATCCGGATCGCGCCCAACCAGGGGACGTGTAGCCAACGCGGGTGTTGTCTTTTGCGGCGGCGGCGAGCGCCGGTTGACGACAGGCGTATGATCAGGCAAATGCGGGACCTACGCCGCGGAGGATGAGCCATGGGCGAGAAAGAGATGACAACCCCCGACGAACTCGCGAGTTCAGAGCGCGGCCTCGTGAGCGGCGTGGCGGGCGGCACAGCCAGCCTCCGTGAGAGCCCGACACGCCGTTCGGGCCGGGACGCCGCGAGCGGCCAATCCTCGGGGAAAACGGCGATCGGCGACCCGGACTTCGACCTGCTCTCCGCCGACGCCGATGGGCCGGGCGGGATTAGGACCGCGCGTGAACGCGGCTCGGGCATGGCGTCAGGGCGGCGATCAGGCGCGCCGCGCGACGCCGCCAGCGGCATGGCCTCCGGAAAGACGGCGATCGGCGACCCTGACTTCGACCTCTTACGGGCGAGCGACTCCGGCGACCCGATGGACGACGACACGGACGACGACGGCCTGTCGGAAGACGCTCGCCTGAACGGCCTGCCCCCAGGCCAGCCGGTGGTCCGCACAGCCCGCGAAGCGGGCAGCGGCATGGCCTCCGGAAAGACGGCGATCGGCGACCCTGACTTCGACCTGTTAAGCGCGAGCGAATCCGGCGACCCGATGGACGACGACACCGACGACGACGGCCTCTCAGCAGACGCTCGCCACCACGGCCTGCCCCCGGGCGAACCTGTGAGTAGCACAGCCCGCGAAGCCAGCAGCGGCATGGCCTCGGGACGCGGTCCACGCCAGTCCAGCGCGCTCGACGGCTCCTACGATGCGCCCCAGCACCGGGCGGCGCACGAAGCCGCCCACGTCGTCCAACAGCGCGAGTCGCCCACGCGCGCCTCTACGGGCCGCACCGCCACTGGCGACCTCGATGGCGACGGGATCGCGATCGACGAGGAAGGCGTGCAGCGCGTCCGCGAATCGCCGACTCGCGCCTCGACCGGCCGAGTGGCCGCCGCCGACGATGATGGCGACGCGATCGACGAGTCGGGCGTCCAGGCGCTACGCGAATCGCCGAGCCGCGCCTCGGGGGGTAGCACCGCACTACGCCATATGGACGACGACGGCGACGACATCGCGATCGAGGAGGAGGGCGTGCAGGCCATACGCGAGTCGCCGACGCGCGCCTCGACCGGTAGCACCGCACTACGCGATATGGACGACGATGGCGACGACATCGCAATCGAAGAGGAGGGCGTGCAGCGGTATCGCGAATCGCCGACGCGCGCCTCGACCGGACGGGCGGCGCCCGTCGATGTCGACGGCGAGGGCATGGCGATCAAGGAACAGGGCATACCCGTCAGGCGCGGGGCGGAATCCGACGCTTCCGCTGGCGGGGGGGCCGGCGGCGGGATCGCGATCGACGAGCCAGGTGTCCAGGCGCTGCGCGAATCGCCGAGCCGCGCCTCGGGAGGTAGCACCGCACTCCGCGACATGGACGATGATGTAGCAATCGAAGAGGAAGGCGTCCAGGCCATCCGCGAATCGCCGACGCGCGCCTCCACCGGCCGGACCGCGCCTGAAGATGTCCAAGGCGACCGCATGGCGATCAAGTCGAAGGGCATCCCGCCCAGGCCCACGTCGCATGGCGCCTCCACCGGGCGCGAGGCCCTGGATCAGGATGATGACGACGACGGGATCCCGCTCCAAGAGGAGGGCCAGCAGGCGATCCGCGAATCGCCCACGCGCCAGACCGCCAGAAGGATGTCGGCGGGCGACCCGCATGGCGACCGCGTCGCCTTGGAGCAAGAGGACTCGGAGGGCCTGCGTGAGTCGCCAACCCGGAGGTCGCTCGACGACGCGGCATCGTCGAGCCTGCGTGAGTCGCCGACGCGCAGGTCACTCGACGAGACGGCGTCATCGAGCCTGCGAGAGTCGCCAACGCGGAGGACGCTCGACGACGCGGCATCATCTAGGCTGCGAGAGTCGCTAACGCGGACGTCGCTC
>CAMAUF010000232.1 GCA_945861295.1 bacterium
CCAGACCGACCGCGGCCGGCTCAAGCTGGCCGCCACCGACCTTGATATCGCTATCAGCTACTGGGTCGGCGCGAAGATCGATTCCGAAGGCGCGACCACCGTGCCCTCGCGCTTGCTCACCGACTTCGTGGCCTCGCTGCCGCCGGGGACAGTCCAGATCGAAATGCCGGAACGCGGGCGCCAGGTCAAGCTCGCCTGCGCGCGGATCGAATCGACCGTGCACTGCATGGACGCCGAGGATTTCCCGCGTATCGCCTCTGTCAACGACGGCCCGGTCTTCACGCTGGACCCCAAGGCGCTCCGCAAGGCGATCGATCTGGTCGAGTTTGCCGCCGCCAGCGACGACTCGCGGCCCGTCCTCACGGGCATCCATGTCAAGACGGAAGACGCCACGCTGACCCTCGCCTCGGCCGACGGTTTTCGCCTAGCCGTGGCCAAGCTTCATCTGGACCCAGCGCCGTCCGAGCAGATCGAAATGATCGTCCCCGCGCGGGCCTTGCGCGAACTCGGCCGTCTCGTGGGTGACAACCCCGAGGGCGTCGAGATGCGAGTCAACGCGGCGCGGACGCAGGTGCTGTTCGCGATCGGCAACGAAATCGAGTTGGTCGCCCAGCTGATCCAGGGCACGTTCCCAAACTATTCGCAGCTCATCCCGACCGAACACACAACCCGCTGCGTCGTCCATGTCGACGAGTTCAAGCGTGGCACCCGCAGCGCGGCGATCTTCGCGCGCGATGGCAGCGGGATCATCCGCCTGCAAATGCAGCCGGGCAAAGGGATGCCGGGGGAGCTCAAAGTGAGCGCCAAAGCGGAAGAGGTCGGCGACAACGAAGGCAAGATCGACGCCGAGGTCGTGGGCGACGAAGCCCGGATCGCGTTCAACAGCCGCTACCTGCAGGACGTCCTCAACGCGCTCAGCGGGGATGTAGCGCTCGAACTGACGACACCCTCGGCACAAGGCGTCTTTCGCCCCGTCGGCGACGCGGACTACGTCCACGTCGTGATGCCGATGTTCGTCCAGTGGTGAGTAAAAGGGACGCTTCCTGACGCGTCCGCACCCTCGGTGTCGGCACTTATGGTGAGTTGAAGCGCTTCGCAGATCAGCGGCAGCTCAGACGGTCCGCGCTCGACAACCCATTGGCGGACTCGCTCGCAGAGCGCTTGCACATCGCCCTCCGACGCCGGCATCGTCGGCGTCGGGCGCGACTCCCGCGCCGTGAGCCTCGACCGGTTGGCGTCCAGCGCCCGCAGCTCGCGTTGCAGGTACGGATCGTCGATCTCGCCGAACTGATAGAGTTTCAGCAGGCGAACCCGCTGTCGCTCGATCGATGCCATTCGGTCCGCGTTCGCGTTCTCCTCCACATCCACTTCAGACGTACGAGTGACCTCACTCAGTACCCGTTCCGGGCGCGCCAAGAGCTCAGCGACCTCACTGAGGAGTGCTTCTTCCAGATCGTTCGCGCGCACATACCGCGATGCGCACCGGTCCGTCTTCAGCCCGGCAAATGCACGACGGCAACGGTAGTAGCGATACGAGCCCTGCAGCGTCTGTCCCACCATCGACGCGCCGCACTTCCGGCACTTCAGATGCCCGGCGAGCGCATACGACGCGATGCGCCGTCCCTGGCGCAGGCGCTCCGGGTCGTCCAGGCGGAGCTGGACTGCGGCGAAGGCTTCCGAGGTCACCAGCGCGGGCGTAGCGTCGGGCACTTCGATCCACTCGTCCTGCGGGCGCTCGGTTATACGCCGCTGCTTCCGGCCCGATTGAGGGTCGCGAACCCGGGTCGCCTTCAGCCGGCGGTAGATCGTGCGCCCCGCGTAAGCCTCGTTGCGGAGCATGTGGAAAATGGTCGCTGGCGACCATTGCTTCCCCTGCGCAGTCGGGATCGTTTCCGAGTTCAGCTGGTTGGCCACGCCGATGATCGAAGCGCCGCCCGCAAACGCGGCGAATATTCGACGGACGACCACGGCTTGGTCTTCTTCAATCTCCCGTTTCCCGGTTTCGGGACGATATTGGTAGCCGTACATGCCTTTCCCGGTTGCCTGAGGCAGCCTGCCCGAACGAGCGCGCTCCGCTTTACCGCGACTCGTCCGTTCGAGGATCTTCTCGCGCTCCAACTCAGCGGCGAATGCCTTGACCGAGCGGAGCAACTGACCCGTCGCCGTGTCTTCGAACTTCTCCGTGACGAAGTTGAGTCGAACGGCGCGGTCGTCCATCTCCTCGGCCAGGATGGCGACATGGGTCTGCTTGCGGCTCAGACGGTCGAGCGCGAAGGCCAGGACTACGTCCACTTTGCCGGTTCGCGCGTATTCGCGGACGCGATCAAGGCCGGGCCGTTCGAGCGAAAACCCGCTGGCCGTGTCGCGAACCATCTCGACCACAGTCCAGCCTTCGTCCGCGGCGTACTCGCGGCACGCTCGCTCTTGAGTATCGAGGGAAGTCCCATCCCGCTCCTGTGCGTCCGTCGAAACCCTGCAGTACACCACGCAGCGAGTAATCACGGGTCTTCCCTCTTCTTTCTTCCCGGGCGCTGTACCTCTTCGCCGCTGGCGCCATATGCGTGGTCGATCGCGTCGCGAATCAAGCGGGCGATCGGGACGTGGCGTTCGAACGCCAGGCGCCTCAGAACTCCGTGCTCGTCGTCACTCAGGCTAATCACGATTCTCTGCATCGAGATACCATGATACAGCAAAATTGTCGCGGGCCACAAGCGCTGCATCGACGGCGAGTTGGGCGCCGATTTTCGCATGGACGCGAGTCAACCGATCAACGGATGCCACTCGGCGGCGGCCCAGCACTATCCGGGCCGCGTGGTCGTCCAGGCCACCCTCCCGAAGCCACATCGCCAGCGCGCCAATCAGTTGCGCGCGATTAGCTAGCGGCCAGCCGCCCGCCTTGAGAGCAGCGCGGCATCGCTCCGCGAACGCTCGCGGGGTGATGTGGGTCCCCGCTGCCCGACCCGGGAAGACGAATGAATCCTTGTCGAGCGTTGAGTCAAGCGCCCAACGCAGGAGCACCTGAGCTCCCGAACCGACAACATGCCATCGGTTGGCACGACCGCGAGCGGCCGCTTGCGCTACCCAGAACGAACTGGTGCCCTCGTCATGCCACGCCAGATCGCGCCATCGCAAGCCGACGATCGTCGCGGCCTCGCACCCGCTGAAGCAGCTGAACGCCGCCGTTGCGCCATGCGCCGGCGAGAGCTCGGCCCCCGCGCGCACGATTGCTTCCAGGTCGCCAGGCCCCGGAGTGGGACCGGGCAGGCGTATCCGGCTCCTCTTGCCAGGAAGCCAGACCCCCGCGTCATGCCAGCCGCGGCTCGGCCGCGTGGGGAATGCAGCGCGAAGCCGCTCGATCCGAGCACGCGCCACGCCCTCCGGACCTACCATTCTCAGGAGCCTCGTGAACGCGGCCACGCGAGCCCGCACTGTCTGAACGCTCAGCGCTCCGGCCGCGTCCTCGATCAGGCCCGCAGCCTCGACCGGGTGCGCACAGAGATCCCTCAACGTCCAAGGCGCGTGGATCCGCTCGGCGGAGCGGGCAAGCATCCGCAGTTGGCTCACCTCCGTCGCAATGGTGGCCTCGGCCGCGCTACCCGCCAGTCGCCAGTCGCGGTACTGCGAGATGACCTCGACCGAGCCCGTCGAGATCTGCGCCTTCGGTTCAGGTGCGAACAGGGACAACTGTGCCTGCATCTGGACCTCCTCGAATCGGTATCGCGGGCATCGCTGGCGGCAGCGTGGTCGGCCCTCGAATCGCGGCCAACTGCGCTTCGATCTGCCCCAAGTCGGGCCGGACGTAGTGGTCGTCCATCCGGCGTGGGCTCGTCCAGTTGCCGGCGAGCGCGGCGATCTGGCGCGGGACCGCCTTGACCGCCTCGGTGGCGAAGGCTCGGCGAAGTGCATGTGACGTGAAGCGCGGCACGCAAGCCCGATCGCACGCCCGGCGGAGTGTTCGGGCCCAGCCCGCGTATCCGAGGGCGCGACCCGTCTCGGTCCGCCATACCGGCCCGGGTCGCCCGAAGCCCACACGCGCAGCGAGACCGTGGCCGGCGGCCCACTGGTTGAACCCCGTGAAGTAGCCGCTCAGCATGGCGACTACTTCGACCGGGATCGCGATTTCCGCCGGGTCCCTGCTGCTCTTTGCGCGAAGGACAGCCCTTCCGGCGCCGGACCTCAACCGGAAGAGGTTCGCCCCGTCCAACGCCAAAAGCGCGCCGACCCGCTGCCCGCGAAGCTCCATGATCTCGAACAGGGCCACGTTACGCTGACCAATCCACCCGACCGATCCTTCGGCGAGGCGCCGCCGAACGGCTTCGATCTGAGCCGGGCTTGGCACTGCGCCGCCCTTGTTCCTGATCGGCGCTTGAGTAAGCC
>CAMAUF010000233.1 GCA_945861295.1 bacterium
TTCAAGCGCCGACAGGTGGGCGACGAGCAACCGCGTCGCCTCGACCCGGCTGGCGACCAGTTCGGCCTTCCGCTCGGCCGTCCATCGCCCGGTCGCGATCGAGGCGCCCGCCAGGTGGACGACCGCATCGACGCCTTCGAAGGCGCCCGGGCGAATCCAGCCGGCCGCCGGGTCCCAGACGCTGGCTGGCGCGCTGGCCGGGCCGCGCACCGCGGGTAGGACGACGTGCGCAGCGCTCCAATGCTTGCCGAGGGCCGTGCCGACGAGGCCAGTGCTGCCGGTGATCGCGATCTTCATGGGGTCTCCCTGTCCTTTTCCAACCGTCCGAGGTTGCTGTTCGTCCGTGACACGCGGTCGCCATGGACCTGGCCGGGCGTACGGACGGGAAACAACCCATCCATCACCTGCCCCCGGAAGGCAAAGATTCCGCGGACGCGGTCGGCGACGCTGAGGCGGTCGACGATGTCACCAAGCGGCCCGAACGGCAGCCGGTAGTGGACGATGTCTTCCATCTCCACGCCGCCGGGCAGCGGCCGGAAGTGATGTTGGTGGTGCCAGAAGGCGTACGGCCCGGCGCGCTGTTCGTCGACGAAAAGGCGCCGATCGACGATGTGCGTGATTTCGGTCACCCAGTTGAGGGCCATCCCAGCGAACGGGCGCACGCGATAGGTGAGCAACAGGCCGGGGTACATTTCGGCCGGGGGTGCGCAGGTGAGTTCGAGGCGAAGCCAAGGCGGCGTGATGCGCGAGAGGTTGCGCGGGTCCGAAAAGAAGCGCCAAACATCATCGAGCGGCGCCTCGATTTGAACGGTCTCGCGGTAGCGGTGAAGGGCCACAGGTGCATCCTTTGCTTTGCCACGGTGTAATCAGCAGCATACGCGGCGGCTTGGCCTTCGTGCGGCGAGCGCGCTCACGTGCGCACCGAGCGACAGCTGAGTCCGACGACGTATGATTGCCGCACCCAAGAGATCGAGGCTATCACATGCACGAGATCACCCACCGCTCCGTCGAAACCAACGGCATCCGCATGCACATCGCCGAGTGCGGCAGCGGACCGCTGGTCGTCCTGTGCCACGGCTTTCCTGAGTCGTGGTTCTCCTGGCGCTGGCAACTCCCCGCGCTCGCGGCCGCGGGCTACCACGCCGTCGCGCCCGACCAACGCGGTTACGGCCAAACTGACGCTCCCCAGGCCATCGACCAGTACTCGCAGCTCCACCTCAGCGGCGACATCGTCGGCCTCATCCGTGCCCTGGGCGAAGAGAACGCCGTCCTCATCGGCCACGACTGGGGCTCGCCCGTGGTTTGGAACACGGCCCTGCTGCGACCCGACATCGTCCGCGGCGTCATGAGTTTGAGCGTGCCCTATTCTCCGCGCGGGTCCACGAAGCCGACGGACGGCATGCGCGCGATGGCTGGCGAGAACTTCTTCTACATCCTCTACTTCCAGGAACCGGGCGTGGCCGAAGCGGAACTCGAGGCGGATGTACGGCACAGCCTGAGGTCGTTCTACTATTCCGCTTCGGGCGACCCCGCGCCGCGGGACGTGTTCCGGAGACTGCCGAAGACGGCGAAGTTCCTCGAAGGCGTGAACGACCCGGGGCCGGACTGGAACACCTGGCTGAGCCCCGCGGATCTCGACTACTACGTCGCCGAGTTCACACGGACAGGCTTCCGCGGCGGCCTCAACTGGTACCGCAACGTCGACCGCACCTGGGAGTACATGGCGGCGCTACACGGAGCAAAGGTCACCGTCCCGGCGTTCTTTATGGCTGGAAGCCGCGACGGCGTCATCGCGATGAACCCGCAGGCCGTCGCCGACCTCAAGAAGAGCGTCCCTAACCTGCGCGGCCAGATCATCCTCGATGGCGTGGGCCATTGGACGCAGCAGGAGCGGCCGGACGAAGTCAACGCCGCGATCATCGGCTTCATCAAAGGGTTGGATTACGCCGGGTGAGAGCACTGAGCCTCGATGACGTCAAGCAGGTCCGGGACATCGGGCTGGAGCGGGCGGCATTGTTCGGCGTGCTCCTCGACGATCATCGCGAAAACGTGGCCGAGTTCTCGCCGTGCTACCTCCGGAGAATCCCCGATCGCGTAACAACCGGGGATCGCGGGCGCGCACGCCAGATAGTTCGGGTCGTCGGGCGTGACAATGACGGTGTAGCGGTCGAGCGAACTCACGATCGCTATCCTCCCGCCTTGAGCGGCTTGATCACCTCTTCGGCGAAGCGGAGGACGGGCTCCGTCGAGGTGACGTGGCCGAAGTCGAGGACGAAATGCCGGATGCCGAGCGTGACCCAGTCGCGGAGGATCGCGAGCCAAGCCTCGCTCTCGGCGCTCGTCTTGGGCAAGGGCGCTTCGCGCGTCGCCGTCAGCGTGATCGCGCCGGGGTCACGCCCGGCCGCTTCAGCGGACTTGAGGACGATGTCGCGCTTGCGCACCCAATCGGCCGTATCGCGGGGCATGAACGTGTTCCACATGTCGGCGCGCCGGCCAATCATCGGCAGCATGAGCTGTTCGCCGGAACCACCGACCAGGATCGGCGGGGCCGGTTGCGGGAGCGGCGGGGCGTAGGCCGACTCTATTTTGAAGTGCTTGCCCTCGAACGAGGGCGCCGTCTCGCTCCACATCAAGCGGCAGATCTGGATCGCCTCTTCGAGCTGGCGCACGCGCGTCGCGCCTTTCGGGAAGTCGTAGCCGTAAGCGGCGTACTCTTCCTGACGCCAGCCGGCGCCGATGCCGAGGATGAAGCGTCCGCCCGAGAGCGTCTGCAGCGTCGCGGCCATCTTCGCTGTGAGCGCCGGATTCCGGTAGCCGAGGCCGAGGACGTGGTGACAGAGCAGCACATTTGGGAACTTGGCGGCCAGCCAGGTCATCGTCGTCCAGGACTCCAGGAACGGGTCCGTCTTCCGCTCGAAGCCGTAAAAGTGGTCGGCCAGCCAGACGGAGTCGAAGTGCTCGAACGCGACCGGCAAGATGTGCTCAGCCTGATACATGACGATCGGGACGTGACCGCTCTCCGGAGGGCCGATAACCGGTGAAATCCAGCCAAACTTCAGGTCGCTCAATCGAACCCTCCTCGCCGCCGCATGGAGGGATGATACACGGCCGCAGGTCAGGCGTAGCGGCTCGCGGGACGGGCTTACGTCCCCGTCGCCGCCAGTTGGACCATGTTGCATTCGGCCTCGAAGACGTGGGAGAAGTGGTAGACGTAGGACTCAGCGACGTGCTCCATTTGGACGCGCTTCCCGATCTGCCCGACCATGCTGCTCATTTCAACGTCCCGCAGGCCACACGGGTTGATCAGGCCGAAGTGTTCGAGATTGGGGTTGACGTTGATGGCGACGCCATGCATGGTCACCCACCGGCGCACGTTGAGGCCCAGGGACGCGACTTTGGCGTCCTTGATCCAGACGCCGCGCGCTCCCGCTTTGCGGTCGCCGACAAGGCCCCAGTCGCTGAGGACGCGGACGACCGTCTCCTCCAAGCCGTCGACGTAATCGAGCACGCTCAAGTCCCATTGACGCAGGTCGATGATCCCGTAGGCGACCAGTTGACCGGGCCCGTGGTAGGTGATGTCACCGCCGCGCTCAGTCTCGACGACCGGGATGGCCGCCTCGGCGACGGCCTCGGGCGAAGCCCGGAAGTCTGGCTCCGGATGGCTTCGGCCCAGCGTGAACACGGGATGGTGCTCCGTCAGCAGGAGGGAATCGAGGCCCGCGCCGTCACGGCGCTTCCCCTGGAGGCGTTGCTGGAGGAGGTGCACCTCCGAGTAGTTGGTCAGTCCGAGTTCGTAGACGTGGATGTTGCGTTCAGGCATCTCGAAACCCTCCCGGCAAGGCCGGTGAAATTAGAGGCGAATGTCAGTCGGTGAGGAGCAGGTACGGCGCCTCGATCAAGTCTCGCACCCGTCCGAGCAAGACGGCCGCCTCAGCGATGGAAAGCGCGGATGGCCGGTAGCTCATCGTCAGGGCGACCATCGGGTCTGGGCCGTCCCTAGTGGCGCCCAGCGAGAGGCCGAAGGCCTCGGCGTCGTCGACAGGGACGGTCCCTTCGTCGATGCCGAAGGCCGCGAGCGAGATCAGGAAGAAGCTCACCGGCGGCACGTCCTGTGCGCCACGCGTCGTGTGACGATGACACAGGTACTAGTACGAGCGACATTTTTTATCAACCGGTTGATAGAACACTGGCCATCCACCAGAAAGTGGCAGCCGGGACGCTGTTTCGGCCAGAAAAGTGGCAGGCCTAAACTACACCCCTAAACGTGTTAAAGAAACAAGAATGGCAGTTTTTTAAAACACCCTATTATTTGGCTAGG
>CAMAUF010000234.1 GCA_945861295.1 bacterium
CGGCATGCGCCAGGCCGGCATCCTCGCCGCGGCCGGATTATTCGCCCTCGATCACCACGTTGCGAGACTGGCCGAAGACCACGCCAACGCCGCAGAGCTGGCGCGGGGCCTCGGCGTCCTGGGGCCATTTCGCGCCAATACGCCCGAAACCAACATCGTCGTGGCCGATGTCGAGAGCGGATCCCTCGATCGCTGGCTCGCGGCCCTGCGCGCGGCGGGGGTGCTGGCCACGCCCTTCGGCCCGCAAAGAATGCGGCTGGTAACGCACATCAACATCACTAAAGACGATATCCAACAAGCACTGTACCGGATCGCCTCCGTGGTCACGGACGCCAAGTGATCAGCCTTCATTGGCCCAAACGAACCACTTTCGCGACCGTCCTTTGCGCCAGCTTGCTGACTGCCTGCTCCGGGTCCGAACCTGAGGCGAGCCGCGTGTTCGTTGCCGCGCCTTGGACCGGCGACGAAACGCTCACCTACCGCGTCACCGACCGGGGAGTGGAGGGCGAGGGGCGATGTACCCTGACCACCCGCGAAGCTGAGCCCCAGGGCTTCGAACTCGCCCGGACCTGCACCAAGGACGAGTTCGGCGACTCAGGCAAGGCAATCGTCGACGAGCGACTGGACCCGCGTTCGTCCGAACGGATCCTGACGGACGCGAAGAAGGGCAAGCGTGTCGCCCATACGGTTGTCTACGACACTTTAACGTCACACTTCACGACAGATGATGGTGACGAAGTCCGGGAAACGGACCGAACCCTACCCAAAGCGACAAACAGCGGTCCGCAGCCCGCCTGGTACGATGATGAGTCGATACTCTGGATGGTCCGTGGGGTAGAGTTGAGGGATGGTTACAGCGCCGCCTACCACCATGTGATTAACGCTGGCCAGCCACGAATCCTAGTCGTGGAACTCGCGGTATCAGGTCGCGAGCGCGTCACCGTGCCCGCCGGAAGCTTCGACGCATGGGTGATCCGGGTACAACGTTCCAACTCTTCGTACCTCTTCTGGGTTGACGCCGGCGCGGCCCACGTGGTGCTGCGAGCGCGAATCGAGGACGTGACCTATGAGTTGGTCACGCAAGAGTGATCTTTTTCCGCTTCGCTTTGCTTGGTTCGCGAGCTGCTCAAGGAGCCATAACCCAGCGAACTTTGTGCCGCCTTGGCCAAATCCCTTGACATGGCCGTGGCGCGCTCGCACCATGCCCTAACGCGCCACGGCGCCAAGCCGGGGACCTAGATGTCATACGTTGTTGTAATTAGTCGTGAACCGAAGACACGCGACCGGGTGGTCACCTACCTCCGCGAACGGGGGTATGAGCTTGGCTCGGCCGCCAGTTACGACGAGGGGATGCAACTCCTCCCGGAGCGACGACCGCAGGGCTTAGTGCTCGACGTCCAAGGGCTCCCGCGCGGGGAGGATGGCTGCACGTTCACCCAGTTCAGCCAATGGCTGACGACGGCTTACGCGAAGTCGGCGCCGGCCGTCATTTACCTCCTCCACAAAGGCGCGCGTAAACCCAACTTCCGAATTGAAGGCGTTGTTATTAAGAAACCATTCCCGCTCGAATCGATCGGCAAGGCCATCCGCGAACGCGTCGGAAGCCCACGGCAAGAGGGCGCCGAGCCCGCCGTTCAACTAGACATGAACACGAACACCCTACGCAGCACAGAAGCGGAGGCGCACCTCACCAACATCGAGGCGGCCCTGCTCGCGTACTTCATGGAGCACGAGGGCGAGACGCTCCACCCCCGGAGCCTGCTCGTCGATGTCTGGCAGTACCGGGATTCGGCCGGGGCGAGCACCCTTGTCCGCGCACACGTCAGCAACCTGCGGCGGAAGCTCCGGACCGTTCAAGGCGGCGCCGCCAACCAAATCCAGACTATTCGCGGACGGGGCTACCGGTTCGTCGCCTAGCCTGGGCCACTGACACCAAGGAGCGGCGGTTCTGGTAGGCTCGCCCCGGCATGGAACTCCCCTACATCGCGGCCTGTTGGCTCCTTGGGCTCACGCTGGTGGGGGCCGGTGACGGTCCCTGGTGGGTCGCCGGGCTCTGTAGCGCGCTCCTCGTCCCCGTCACCCTGCGCGCTATGCCCGGAAGGCGAGGCCTCGCGACGGGCCTCATGGGAATTGCCGCGGCGCTTCTCGCGGGCGGCCGCTTCGCCGCCTGGGATGAGCGTGCCCTCCCCCCGCTGGTCGCGGAGGTCGGACGGGCGCTGACCGTCGAGGGCGTCGTGGCCGGCGACGCCGCCCCAGGCCTGACAGTCACGCGGTACGTCGTGGAAATCGACACAGCGATCCCAGACGGTGAGCCACCGCACCCCACGCGCGGCAAACTACTGGTCGCCTTGCATCAGTACGCGGAACATCTCCCAGGGGACCGGCTGCGGCTCACGGGCGTCATTGAGCTTCCTCCGGTACTGGAAGAGTTCGACTACGCCGGCCTGCTTCTCCGCCGGGGCATCGTTGGGACGATGTTCCGGCCACGAGTGGAGCTGATTTCGGAAGGCACGGGCGTCCGCCACGCCCTGGCGGCCGCCCGCCTCCGCGTCGACCACGCGCTCCAGCGAGCGCTTCCTGAGCCCGAAGCCGCGCTTGCGGGCGGGATCGCGGCGGGACGTGACCAGGGCCTTCCTGACGAAGTATCTGAAGACTTCCGGGATGCCGGGCTCGCCCACCTCCTGGCGGTCTCCGGCTCCAACATCGTCATCTTGGTTTCATTCGCCCTCATCGTCACGTCCCGCCTGCTGCCTCGTGGCTTCGCGGAGCTGGCTGCGGCCGCAGTCGGCCTGGCCTACCTCGGCCTCGCCGGGACAGCGGAGCCGGTAGCGCGAGCCGCCATCATGGTGGCCATCCTGCTCGGGGGCCGCTACCTGGGACGGCCGCGTTCGGGACTCTCGGCACTCGGCCTCGCTGTCATTGTCCTGACGGCGTTGGATCCTGGCGCTGCCGCCGAGGCCGGCTTTCAACTCAGCGCCAGCGCGACCGCTGGCGTCATCGCCTTCGTCCCCTGGATCGAATCCGGGCTGCGCCAGCTCGTACGCCGCGGCTCGATCCCCGGCTTCGTACCCGATGTCCTGATCGAGTCAGCCGCGCTCACGACGGGCGCGACCTTGGCGACGACGCCGATCGTTTGGGCCACGTTTGGGCGAATCTCCCCGCTTGCCCCGCTCGCCAACGTGGTCGCCGCGCCGACGTTTGCCGTGGCGTTCCTCCTGTCGCTCGCTTGTGGCTTGGCCGGCGCGGTGTGGGCGCCGGCGGGTTGGCTGGTGGGCCTCGCCGCGTACTATCCGCTGGCCGCCCTCCGCCTGGTCGCCGAGGGAACGAGCGGAATACCCGGCGCGTCCATCGGAGTCGCCCCGCTCGACGCGCAAGCGGCCGGCCTCCTCGGGGCAGCTTTGGCGGCCCTCGCCTGGGCCGCCTATCGAATACGGCCGCCAGCTGTGGTCTACCGCCCGCGGGGCGCGTCGGGCTCGCTTCGCTGGGGACAAGCCGCGGTGCTGTTCGCTGGCTTGGCGCCGTTCGTGCTCTACCACTCCTTGGCCCCGCTTGGCGGCCCTGGCGAGCTCGTGGTCGCGTTCCTCGACGTCGGACAAGGCGATGCCATCCTGCTCACGACACCGGCCGGAGAGCGCGTCTTGGTGGACGGCGGCCCCAGCGGCCTCCGGGTCGCCCAGGAGTTGGGCCAGACGCTTCCGCACTGGGCGCGGACCATCGACCTCGTCATCCTGACGCACCCCCAAGAGGACCACGTGGCGGGCCTCGTCGAGGTCTTGCGACGGTTTCACGTCCGCCAAGTCCGCGACGCCGGCTCGAACAACCCCACAACCTCTCACGACCTCTACCTTGAACGAGCGGAGCGGCGTCAGCCCGTAGCCGCCGGCGACCACTGGAAAATCGACGGAGTGCTCTTCGAAGTGCTCTCGCCGCCGCGAGGAGCGGCGCCGGCAAGCCTCAACGACGCTTCTCTCGTCCTGCTTGTCACCTTTGGTGAGACACGCTTCTTGCTGACTGGCGACGCGGAAGGCGGCCCGCTCGGGGTCGTGGCCCAAGCGGCTGGACGAGTCGATGTCTTGAAAGTGCCGCATCACGGCTCCAAGACCACGCCGGCGGCCTTTTTTGGCGCCGTCCGCCCAACTCTTGCCGTCATTTCGGCGGGGGAACGCAACCCGTTCGGACATCCCGCCGCCGAAACGCTCGCCGCGCTCGGCGGCCTGACCACGACGCTTCGGACTGACCAGAACGGACGAGTGGAGGTCCGCAGCGATGGGACACGGCTTCGGGTGTTCACCCAACGATGATGGCGCCGGACGAA
>CAMAUF010000235.1 GCA_945861295.1 bacterium
CCTGTATGCCCTGCAGCACCGCGGCCAAGAAAGCGCCGGTATCGCGACCAACAGCCCCGAATCCGCCGAGGGCCCCCAATTCACCGTCCGCACCGGCATGGGCCTCGTCTCGCAAGTGTTCGACGAAGACGACCTCTCCTTCCTCAAGGGCGACATCGCGATCGGCCACACGCGCTACAGCACCTCGGGTGGTTCGATCGAGTGCAACGCCCAGCCGATCGTGGTGGAGGACAAGCTCCGCGGCGAATCGATCGCCCTCGCCCACAACGGCAACCTCACTAACGCCGACACCCTCCGCGCCGACCTCGCCGCCCAAGGGATCGAGTTCCAAACAACCGCCGACTCGGAACTGATCGCACACCTGCTCGCGCTCGCGCCAGCCGGCACCTGGGAGGAGCGCTTCCACTACGCCATGCGGCGGATCGAAGGCGCCTACAGCCTCGTCGTCATGACCAAAGACACCCTGTTCGCCGTGCGGGACCCAATGGGCGTGCGGCCTCTCTGTATCGGCAAGATGGAAGGCGGCCAGTTCGTCGTCGCCTCCGAGTCCTGCGCCCTCGAACACCTCGGGCTGAACATGGACCGCGAAGTCGAACCGGGAGAAGTCATTCAGGTCGATGCCAGCGGCTGCCGCAGCTTCTTTCCTATCGCGCCGGCGCCCAAGCTCGCGCTCTGTTCGTTCGAGTACATCTACTTTGCCCGCCCCGATAGCCGGTTTGGCGGCAAGCTCATCTACCCCGTCCGCGAAGAGCTGGGCGCCCAACTCGCGCGCGAGTTCCCCGTCGAAGCGGATCTCGTCATCGGCGTGCCCGATTCCGCCCCGCCCGCAGCCATCGGCTATGCGCGCGAAAGCGGCATCCCCTACCGCGAAGGCCTCGTCAAGAACCGCTACGTCGGCCGTACCTTCATCGCCCCCGACCAGCGGCTGCGCGAGGTCGGCGTCGGCCTGAAGTTCAACGTCCTCGCCGAAGTCCTCGCTGGAAAGCGCATCGTCGTCGTCGACGACAGCATCGTCCGCGGGACGACGACACCGCGGATCGTCGCGCTCCTCCGCCGGGGAGGCGCCAAGGAGGTGCACGTCCGCATCACGGCGCCGCCCTTCATTTCGCCCTGCTTTTTCGGCGTCGACCTTGCGACCAAGTGGGAACTGATCGCCGCGAACCTCTCGGTCGAGGAGATTCGGGCGCACATCGGCGCCGACAGCCTCGGCTTCATCAGCCTCGAAGGGCTTGTCGCCGCAACCGGCCAGACCTCCGAGCGCCTCTGCAACGCCTGCTTCACCGGCAAGTATCCGATCGACGTACAGCTTCAGATGCAACACATCGATGGCTCCGCCCGGCGCGAACCCGCCTGGGCGGCCGCCCAAAGCCTCAATCGCGCCGGGCGCGCGTAGGCTGTTGAGCGAAACGGCGCGCTCCAGTCGGCCCACCCTCGCCGCTTCGAACTGCCGCCTCCCGTTGCGGGTATCGCTCCCTATTCTGCGGTCTACCCAGTAGAATGGCCCCAGCAGGAGGGCGTCACGATGACTACGACCATGGTTCGGCCCACGGTCGCCAGCTACCTGGCGCTACGAGAGGGCGAAAAGCCCTACCGCGAGTTCGTTTTCGGCGAAATCCGGGAGAAAGCGATGCCAAATCAACCTCACGCCGACTCCGTTCAGGTCTTCGCGGAAGCCTTCGGCCGCTATCGCCAGACCGCGGGCGGACGTTCCGGCCCGGAAGGCCGTGTGCGCTTCGCGACAATCCGCGGCGAGGAGTTTCGCCTTCCAGATTACGCCTATTGGGCGCCAGGCAAGCCGCGCAGCGACGGTCAGTATCTCCTCCCGCCCACCCTCGCTGTTGAAGTGCGCTCTCCGGACGAAAGCATGAACCACCAACGCGACAAGTGCCGGTACTACCGCGAGCACGGCATCGATGTCTGCTGGCTGGTCGACCCCAAGTTTCGCGTCGTTGAGGTGTTCGAGGGCGCGCGCGACGCCGAGCCTGTGGAGCGAACAGGCATGCTCCGCTCGGTCCACCTTCCCGGCTTCGAACTGGCGCTTGCCGACCTCTGGGCGGCTATCGCTCCCTAGAATCGGCGCGTGCCGGCCGGAGCGGGCCGTCTGAAGTGCCCGCCCGCACATTCCCTCTCGCGACTCGCTAGACTGGCCGAACAGAGGCCGGCATGGTTCGGCTGGAGGTGCGGCATGGCCCGAGGTTACACGTGGCAAGACATGATGACCCCTGAGATCGTGGCCGACCCCTACCCGTTCTACGACGCCATGCGGCAACATTCGCCAACCGGCCTTGCACCCGAAGGGACGCCTCCAGGCGCTACCGACCTGTTCTGGCCAATCCTGAAATACGGCGATGTCTACGCCGCGCTCAGCGACCACGAGACCTTTTCCAGCGAGCAACAGGTCGGCGGCGCGGGCGCGTTTCGGCTCGTCCTGATCAACGACGACCCACCCCGCCATACACGGCTCCGCAAGCTCGTCAGCCGCACCTTCATCCCCAAGCGGATCGCGGCCTGGGAGCCCTGGATCCGCCAAACCTCGAACGACTTGTTCGACGAAATGGGCGATGGCGCCGTAGAGAGCGTCTGGAACTACACCGTCCCGCTGCCCGTCAAAGCGATCGCGACCTTGCTCGGCATCCCGACCTCGGAGTATCAGACGTTCAAGCGCTGGACCGACTCCCTGCTTTCCGGCACTGGCGGCGAGGACCGCGGACGCATGATGCAGGACATGATGGAGATGGCCGCCTACTTCGCGCGGACCGCCACTGCTCGCCGCGCCGACCCCCAGGAAGACCTCATTTCGCTGCTCGTCACGGGCGACACCGACGAAGGCAAGCTCGACGACGGCGAGGTCATCGGCTTCTGTATCCTCCTCCTCGTCGCCGGGAACGAGACCACGACGAACCTGATGGGCAACTGCCTCAACTTCCTCGCCAACAACCCCGCGGTCTATGCGCAGCTCCGCGCCGATCGCGACCTGGTCGAGCCGTTCATCGAAGAGATGCTCCGCTACGAAAGCCCTGTCCAGGTCCTCTTCCGCTCGACACTCAAAGAGGCGCAGCTGCCCTCGGGGGCGATCATCCCGGCCGGGCAGCGGTGCGGCATGTTCTACGGGTCCGCGAACCGTGATCCCGAGGCGTGGGCGGAGGCCGACACGTTCCGGGTCGACCGCAACCTCAAGGACCACGTCGCCTTTGGGCACGGCATCCACTACTGCCTCGGCTCGCCGCTGGCCCGGACGGAGGCGCGGGTGACGCTGCACAACCTGCTGGAGCGATACCGCGAGGTTCGTCCGGGGTCGGGCGCCGCCGAACGGCAAGTGGCGTCGCCGATCGTCTTCGGCTTCCGCACCTTGCCGTTGGAACTGATCCCGTAGGGAGTTTGGCGGGGCCCGCCGAAGCTGCTACGATGAGTCTTCGGCCATCGGGGTGTAGCTCAGCCTGGTTAGAGCGCTGCGTTCGGGACGCAGAGGCCCGCCGTTCAAATCGGCGCACCCCGACCAACCAGATTCGCCGTTCGCGAGCCCTGTCTCACCGTCGCAGCAACTCCACCGCATAACCCCAAGCCCGCTCTTCGGTGTCAGCGATCCTCCAAGCGGACGACGCCAGCAGCCCCGCGAGTTCGGCCGGGGACGCCAAGAGGTAGTCGAACCATGGCGTCGCGGCATCCCTGAAGCGCGAACGGATGCGCATTTGGCCACCCATCCTCCCTCGCCGGCGATTCGACTCGTGGTAGGCGAGGTGTAGCGGGTCGTCCGTCCGATATGGGTCCAGCCCGCTCCCGAGGATGCGCCCGCCGGGCGCGACCAGTCGATCGAGCAGGTCGAGCCATCGTGAGGCCGTCGCCGGCCCACCCAACAGGCCAAGGTTGTTGCCCATGAGCACCACAGAGTCAAACGGTCTCGGCCGCGTCCGGTCGAGCTGGAACACGGCCCCGTGGTAGACCTGACCAACTCCTCGCCGCCGTAACACCTCAATGGCGCCCGCCGACGTATCGAGGCCAACAACCTCGCGCCCCTGCGATTGCAGTTCATGGGCGTGACGTCCAGCGCCCGCCCCGATATCCAGCACCCTCCCCGCGGCTCGGCGCAGAAAGTCGCGCTCCTCCGGGCGCCAGTCATTGGAGGGGGCGAAGTATCGCCGGGCGTCTCCGGTATCAATGCGCCCATCGCTCCGCTCGACCACCTCCACCACGGGTTGGTCGTGCGCCAGACAGTCGAGGAGCATCTCGCCGAAGGCGTCCCCTACGCGCGGTGCGCCCCTTGCGCTCATGTCCGCACTATCCGGCGAAGGCGTCGCGCGCTTCGGCATAG
>CAMAUF010000236.1 GCA_945861295.1 bacterium
ATCGACCTGACGACGCCGGACCTCGGCCGCGACGTCGAGTACGTCCGCGATGTCGCCACCGCTTCGGGGATGAATGTCGTCGTCGCCACCGGCATCTGGCGCGACATCCCGCGCTCCTTCTGGACGCGCGACCTCGACGCGATCGCCGACATCTTCGTCCGCGAAATCGAAATCGGCATCGGCAAGACCACGATCAAAGCCGGATGCATCAAGGTCGCGAACGACGTCGGCGGGGTCACGCCCGAGGGCGAGCGCATCCTCAGGGGCGCCGCGCGAGCCTCGAAGCGGACGGGCTGCCCGATTTCGACGCACCACTGGGCGCCGGAAGAGGTTGGGCGGCGCCAGGTCGAAATCTTCGCACAGGAGGGCGTCCAAATGGACCGCGTCGCCATCGGCCACAGCGCCGACTCGACCGACGTGGGGTACCTGGAAACGCTGCTCCACGCGGGCGTGTATCTGTCGATGGACCGCTACCCTGGCGGGCCGGGGCGAGCTTCGTGGCAACAGCGCAACGAAACGGTGAAGGCCCTCATCGACCGCGGTTGGGGCGCGAAACTGATGCTCGGCCACGACCACGCGCCCGCGCCAGCGCTGACGGGGCGCATGGCGAGCTTCCCGCCGGGCCCGACGCGCTACCTGTTCGTCAGCACGGTGGCCGTACCCGATCTGCGCGCCCGCGGCGTCTCGGATGCCACGATCGACCTGATGCTGCGCGAAACGCCGCGCCGCTTCCTCACGGGCGAGGCGGGCTAACAGCCGCAATCGCGCCCATCGCGCCTGGGAGTCGCGCCTCAAGTCGCTCGGCCAACGTCGCTAGGCGCGCTTGGTACGGCTCGCTCGCCAGGGCCTCCGTGGTCATGATCACGGCGTCCTCGCCGTTGTCGGCGTAGTACTTGCGGCGCTCGCCCACTTCGTAGAAGCCGTAGCGCTTGTACAACGCGCGGGCCGCCGCGTTCGATGCGCGGACTTCGAGCGTGGCGTCGACCATGCCCTCCTCGATCGCGATCAGAACGAGCGCGTGGACGACGA
Organism: bacterium; assembly: GCA_945861295.1. Taxonomy (GTDB): domain Bacteria; phylum Chloroflexota; class Dehalococcoidia; order Tepidiformales; family Tepidiformaceae; genus CAMAUF01. The sequence continues at coordinate 1,030 of CAMAUF010000236.1, forward strand.
GACTGCCGTACCCGGCGCGCCGGCGGACCGGGTCGACGGCGCAGGTGATCACGTGGGCCTGGTCAAATTGGAGCCAGAGGCCGCCAAATCCAACGATCGTCGCGCGCGCCGCTTCGGCTTCGGTCTCTTCGAGGACGATGTACCGCGCCACCCGGTTCGCCAACTCGCGCTCCAGCCCGCCAGGCGCGAAACCGACGGCATAGGCACGGGATTCGACCTCCCGCACGGCGGGAAGGTCGCCTGGAAGCATACGACGGAGCCGTAGCGTGGCCGGCACGGGGCTTAGCGCCGCTCGGCGGCGAGGCGCTTGGCCGCGCGGCGCTCGCGAAGCAGGTGCCAGGCCGCCGGAGCGACGGAAAGCGAGACCATACCGATGATCATGACGGTGAAGAGCGCTTCAACATTCGGCACCGCTTCGCCGACGATGTAGCCCAACACGGTGAGCGACAGCACCCAGGCGATACCACCGCTGATATTGAACAGCGCGAACCGGGCGTACGGCATCTCGGCGGCGCCGGCCACCGTCGGGGCAAAGGTGCGGGCGAACGCGAGGAAGCGGGCGAAGACGATCGTCTTGCCGCCGTGCTTGTCGTAAAAGGTCCTTGCCCGCTCGATGTGCTTCCGGTTGAAGAAGAACGAGTCCTCGCGGGCAAAGAGCCGAGGGCCGAGATGGCGGCCGATCTGGTAGCCGACGGCGTCCCCGATGATGGCCGCGACGATCATCGTGGGGATCACGAACCAGATGCCGTTCTGGCCGCCAACTTCGAGCTGACCGCGCGAACAGAGGATGCCCACGGTGAGCAAGAGCGTGTCGCCCGGCAGGAAGAAGCCGACCAGCAGACCCGTCTCGGCGAAAATGATCAGGAAGAGGCCTGGGTAGCCCACAGCCGAAACGAGGTGCTCGGGGTCGACCTCGCGGAAGAGGATGAGCGCGGCGCCCGCGACCCCGAGGAGCACCAGCAAGGTGCTGGCGGCGATGATTCGTTGGCGGAGTGTCACGACCGTAGCGTACCGGGGATCGCCGCTTCGGGCCGCATCGGTCGTGACCGGGCACTTACCGGAGGCTGCGGCATGAGCGGGCCGAACGGCCCCGTAGGAGTTCCCGAGCCAAATCGGCCGCCGTACGGGGCCGCAGCGGCCCCGTCATCGCCGCGGCGTCGCTCACTCACGGCCAACTCCATCCGCGAGAGCTGCGCGAGGCCTTTGCGGGTGTCGCTGGCCACCCGGGCCTTATCCTGCCATTTCATGCGGTACTTGAAGAGCCAGTAGGTGAAGGCCTTCCATTCGGAGAGGCTGACGTCGCCGCGGAACATGATCGCCGTAGCCTCGTAGTACAACGCCTGGAGTTCGGGCAGCGCCTTGCCGTAGACGCGTCCTAAGACCGAATCATCGACTCTGGGGTCGATCGCGAAGGCGCGGCTGTACTCCTCCTTCCATATCTCCTCTTCGACGTGAAGCTGGAGCGCCTCCTCAACGAGCACGCCGTAGATGTAGTTCAGGTGCGCGGAGAATTTGGCCGGCCCGACTCGTTCAGCGAACTCGGCATCGTCAATGGCCAGCGGCCACTGTCCGTGAAAGAGCAGCGCCTCGATTTCGGAGGAAGGCGCGAGGTCCTGCAACTCGATCGCAAGGCGTTCGGCCAACAGCAGCCAATCGAACGCTTCGCCCCCGACGAGGTAACGAAAGTGGCGGTCGCCGACCCACTCCTCGGTCGTCCGCCAATCGCGGACGGCGTCGAGCAGCGCGTCGAACCAGTGCCGGCCCGCCCCGACCTCCTGACGCAGGCGAAAGACAGTGTCTTCCGCAGCGGGCAGCGAGTGCTCGCCGGCGGTCTCGTCGATCGTGGGCCGGGTGGCGGTCTCAGACATACGCATCCATCGTATCAAACGGCGGCGGTTGTGCGGGGCAACAGGGAGCGCGTTTACAGGGCGCGAAAGAGCGCATCGAGGTCGATCGAGACGCCCGGCAGCGACGGGATCGTCACCCGGCCGGTTGGGTGGAGTCGCTCATCATACGAACCGTCCGGCCGCCGCTCCCAGGCGATCACGGTCCGCTCGTAGGGATGGACGCGCCAGATGACGGCGTCGCCCCGCTGCCGGTACTCCGGGAACTTCGTCTCAACATCGAAGTCGCCGGTGGAAGGCGACCAGACTTCGGCGACGAACGGGAGCGGCTCAGCGTACTCTTCGAGTTCGTAGCTTTCGCGAAATCGGCGGGTGCTCGCGAGGGGCAGGACGGCAACATCAGGGATGCGATATCCGCCGGAGGCGGTCGCCACGTGGCCAGACTGGGAACGCACCACGTAGGGTTCGCCATCCAGTTGGTTGCTGATATGGCGAGCAAGCTCGAATGCGAGCGAGTTGTGGGGCATCGTCATCGCTGGCCTCCGGACAAGCCGGCCGCAGACCAGTTCCCACTTGGTGTCATCGTCTTCGCGGGCGACGCGGCGAAAGGTCTCGGCAGTTATCGGCATGAGGCTCAGCGTACACGGGATTGCGACGCTCTACGAGATCGTTCAAGGCGACGGGCCGCGCGTTTTACAGGGCGCGAAAGAGCGCGTCGAGGTCGATGGAGACGCCGGGCAGCGACGGGATCGTCACCCGGCCCGCGGTGGAGAGACGCTCGTCGTAGCCGCCATCGGGACGACGCTCCCAGACGGTAACGGTCCGCTCGTGGGGGTGGGCGCGCCAGATGACGGCGTCGCCCCGCTGCCGGTACTCCGGGAACTTCGTCTCAACATCGAAGTCGCCGGTGGAAGGCGACCAGACTTCGGCGACGAACGGGAGCGGTTCGGCGTACTCCTCGAGTTCATAGCTCATGCCAAATCGCTGGGCGCTAGCGAGCGGGAGGACGGCCAAGTCAGGGACGCGGTAACCGCCAGAGGCGGTCGCCATGTGGCCAGACTGCGAGCGCACCTCGTAGGGTTGCCCTTCGAGCTGTTTGAGCAGCTCATAGGCGAGCTGGAGAGAGAGCACATTGTGGGGGCGGGTCATCGCGGGCCTCCGGACCAGCCGCCCGCAGACCAACTCCCATTGGTTGTCCCCATCCTCAAGGGCGACGCGGCGAAACGTCTCGGCGGTTATCGGCATGACGCCCAGCTTACACGGGCGTGGGCAGCGTTACGAGATCGACCAGGTCGTCCCTTCGGGACCATCCTTGATCTCGACGCCGAGGGCCTCGAGTCCGGCTCGCACCTTGTCGCTCAGGGCCCACTGCTTCGCGGCGCGAAGTTCAACGCGGAGATCGACGAGGAGGTCGACGAACGGGGCGACC
>CAMAUF010000237.1 GCA_945861295.1 bacterium
GCGAGCCGATGGGCCCGGCCGACCCGCTCGACTGCTCCATCGCAACCTTCGCCGAGGGCGCCACCGCGACCTTTACGCTTGAAGTGATGGTCGCTTCGAGCCAGACCGCCGACCTCAGCAACGCCGCCGACGCCACCGCGACGAACGCGGCGGACGCCTCTGAAGGCGAAGCGACCACGGTCAACGAAGAGGCCGACCTTGGCATCACGAAGTCCGACGACCCAGACCCGGTGATCGCGGGGACCGAAATCACGTACACGATCACCGTCTCCACGGCCGGCCCGAGCGACGCGCAAACCGTCGAGATGCTCGATACGCTCCCGGCCGGCGCCACCTTCGTCTCGCTGGCGGAGCCAGCGGGATGGAGTTGCACGACGCCCATCGTCGGGATGGCGGGCACGGTCGATTGTGACCTGACGACGCTGGCCGCCGACGCTGGCGATCAGGTCTTCACCTTGGTGGTCTTCGTCGCGCCGAGCCAGACGACCGACCTGACGAACGACGCGACAGTCACATCGGCGACCAGTGACCCCAACACGCCGAACAACGGCACGGCCGGGACAACCGTCGACGAAGAAGCCGATGTCCGGATCGAGAAACTGGACACCCCAGACCCGATCCAGTTGGCGTCCGAAATCACGTACACGATCACGATCACCAACGACGGGCCGAGCGATGCGCAGAACGTCGACATCGTCGACGTCGTCCCGGCTGGGACAACCTTCGTTTCGGCAAGCGACCCAGGATGTGGGACGTTGACGACGCCCGCAGTGGGCGGCATCGGCGCAATGACCTGCGCGGACCTTGACCTGGCGTCTGGCGCGTCGGTCGTGTGGACGATCGTCGTAAAAGTGGATGTGGGCGTGCCACACGGGACGATCATTACGAACACCGCCACGATCACGGGCAGCGGCACACCGGAACCGGGCACGGCGGACCCCGCGAACAACACCGCAACCACGGAGACGGTGGTTGGCGACGGCGTCAAGCCGCGGTTGGTCTACAGCGCCTACCCGTTGAGTGCGGTGAGCGGGACCGACACCTCGCCCGGCCCGCAACCCGCTGGGCCGGATGATCCAGCGGCCTTTGGCGCTTGGCGCAACCACCGGATGGTGGTCTACATCTCCTGTTTCGACGACTTAGGCCCGATCGGGACGGGAGTCGCGGTGAACACGTACCCGAAGCGGCTCCTCTTCGCGCGCGACGGCAGCCATGTGGTAAACCCGAATGGCCGTTGCGTCGATGGCGCTGGGAACGTGGCCGACGAGCCGGCGGTAGGCAACATCATGGTTGACACACGCCCCCCGACCTGCGGCGTACGGTTCTCTCGCAAAGCGAAGATCGGGGCGACGGTAGCGGTGACCGTGAACGTCCTCTCCACCGACGCCACCTCGGGCGTCGTGTCGAGGAGCGTGGTTGGCTTGACGCCTCTGACAGGCGTGAGCCCCGCCGTCACACTCCCGGCGGCTGCCCCCTTGTCGCGGATGTTCATGGCTGTGCGTGGGAGCTTCTGGGAGGTGGCCGCGATGGCTGCGGACGCCGCTGGCAACCAGAGCAACTGCCGCGGGCGGCTCAATTCGATCCGTTAGCCGGGGCTCGCCACACGCCTTATGCGGTGGCCGTTCGAGCCGGACCCTCACCCCAACCCTCTCCCGTCGCGACGGGAGAGGGAGGCCGCCCCGCTAACCGTCCGCCGCGACCACGTGCAGGTCACCCGGCTCGATCTCGACGATGAACGTCCTCCGCGTTGCGATGCCGAGGACTTCATAGGGCCGGGCGGCGATCTCGACCTCCATGGCCGGGCCCGCCCCCTCTGGGGCCAGGTGCAGCGAGTGCGTGGAACCGTAAGCGAACTCGGCGGTGATCTGGGCCGGCAGCAGGTTCGGCCGCTGTGGCAGCGCCATCTCCCTGCGAAGGTTGATCCGTTCGGCGCGGACCATGACGTCGACCGCCTGGCCTGGGGCGAAGTGGCCGCCAGCTTGGGCGACCTCGAAGTCGAACCCGTCGATCGTGACGACGGGCCCGCGCTCGGTCGTCCGGGCGACGACGCCGCGCCACAGGTTCGCCACACCGGTCAGCTCGGCCACGCGACGTGACGCCGGCCGGCGAAAGACTTCTTCGCGCGGCCCGATCTGCAGCACCCGGCCGGCATCGAAGACCGCGATCCGGTCGGCGAGGAAGTGCGCCTCCCGGAGGTCGTGGGTCACGAACAGGATCGTGAGGTCAAGTTCATCGCGCAGGCGAAGCAGTTCGCGGCGCATCGCGTTGCGGAGGGCGTCGTCGAGCGCGCTGAACGGCTCGTCGAGCAACAGCACGGGCGCATCGCGCCCGAGGGCGCGGGCGAGCGCGACCCGTTGCCGCTGCCCGCCAGAAAGTGTCCGTGGCCGCCGATCGCCGAAACCATCGAGATCGAGCAACGTGAGCAGGTCGAGAACCTTCGCGGCCTTGTCGCGGCCCTTCGGGACGCCGAAGGCCACGTTCGCAGCGACTGTCATGTGCTCGAAGAGCGCGAGTTCTTGGACGACGTAGCCAATGCCCCGAAGCTGGGGAGAAAGATTCACGCGGCTGGCGGCGTCGAAGAGCGTCTCGCCGCCAGCCACAATGCGGCCTTGGTCCGGCTTCATTAGGCCGGAGATGAACTGCAGCGTGAGGCTTTTGCCGGCCCCGGAGTGGCCGAAGAGGACCAGGATCTCACGGTCCGCCGCCGTAAACGCGGCCTCGTAGTGAAATGCGCCGAGCAAAGCCGTGGCCTCGAATGCCAGCGTCATCTCCGGCCCGCCCGGTGCGTCACCAGGCGAAAGGCGACCAGCACGGCCAGGGCCACGGCCAGTAGCACCAGCGAGAGGGCTATCGCGCCGGCTACGCCCAGCGCGGAGCCTTCGAAAGCGCTGATGATCGCGAGCGGCATCGTCCGCGTCTGCCCCTCCAGGTTGCCCGCGAAGATCAGGGTCGCGCCGAGTTCGCCCATCGCCCGCGCCCAGCAGAGGACGATGCCCGCGCCCAATGCGGGCCAGGCCTGCGGGACGGTGATCTGGAAGAATGTCCGTGTGCGCGACGCGCCGAGGGTGTACGCGATCCGCTCGACCTCGGGGTCGATTGCTTCGAACCCGGCCTTCGCGGCCCGGACATAGAATGGCGCCGCCACCAACAGCTGCGCCATGACGACGGCCGTCGTGCGGAAGGCGAACGTGAGCCCCGTCCACTCCTCGATCGGCTCGCCCACGAGCCCGCGACGGCCAAACGCCGTCAGCAGGGCGACCCCGGCGACAGTCGGCGGGAGCACGATCGGCAGGTCGATGAGCGCGTCCACGATGCTGCGGCCGGGGAAGCGGGCGCGGGCGAGCAAGTACGCGACCGGCGTGCCGAGGACCAGCGTCAGCGCCACCGTCGCCGTCGACGTGAGCAGCGAGAGCCGCAGCGCCGCACGGGCCTCGCTCGACCGGAGCACGCGCCAAACATCTCCGTCGGCAACGGCGCGGTCGACCAGCCCCGCGAAGGGCAGCACGAAGAAGAGCGCGAAGGCGACGGAGAGGACCGTCACGGTCGCCACCGCGCCGCGGTCGAGCCGGGCCCCGGGCGAGCGCGTCATGGCGGGGGCGCCCCGAAGCCCGCCTCGCGCAGGATCGCCTGGCCTTCGCCGGAGAGGACAAAGGCGACCCAAGCCGCCGCCGCCCTCGGGTGCTTGGCTTCGCTGACAGCGGCGATGGGGTAGATCGCGAGCCGCTGAAAGGCAGCCGGAACCGCGATCGAGGTCACCGTGCCGGCTGCCGCATCCGTCGTGTAGACGAAGCCCGCGTCGGCTTCGCCGAGTTCAACCTTCGTCAGCACGGCACGGACGTTCGATTCCTCGCTCTTGAGGCTTGCGAGAACGCGCGCGGCGAACTCCGCCCCGGCGCTGGTGAGAATTTCGCGGGCATAGCGGCCGATCGGGACATCTTTCCCGGCAAGCACAAGCCGCAATCCGGGTTCGGCCAAGCCTTCGAACGACGAGACCTTGGCTCCTTCCCGCGGGACAACGACGACCGGGAGGTTCGTGGCGAAGTTCGTCCCGGCGGGTGTCCGGCCCTTGCCTGCGAGCGCGGCCATCTGGACGAGGTCGGCGCTGGCGAAGACATCCGCGGGCGCGCCCTCGTCGATTTGCACGGCCAGCGCGGCGGAAGAAGCGAAGCTCAACCGCACGCGTGTTCCGGGGTGGCGCGCTTCAAACGCGGTTGCGAGCGACTCGAAGGCGTCCGTCAGCGAACTGGCGGCGAAGACCACGACCTCGTCCTCCAGGCCACCGTCATCCGC
>CAMAUF010000238.1 GCA_945861295.1 bacterium
AGAGCAGGTCGCGAGCGGTCTGCCGCTCGTGGAGGCGCTACGGCGCACGGCCGGCCGCCTCGAAGGCTCGCACGCGATTCTCGCGATGTCCGCGGCCGAGCCCGGCGTGATCGCCGGGGCGCGCTTGGGCAACGCCGGCGGCATCGTCCTCGGCTACGGCGAAGGCGAAATGTTCCTCGCCAGCGACCTCGCGGCCCTCCTGCCTCACACGCGAACGGTCGCTTTCCTGGCCGATGGCCAGCTCGTCCGGGTCACACCGGGATCGGCTGATGGCGTTGGGCTCGACGGCGAGGCCTTCGACCTCGACGCGCGAGAAACGACGGCCGGGGCCGAAGTCGCGGCAAAGGGCGAGTACCCGACCTACATGCTCAAGGAGATCATGGAGCAGCCGGAAGCGCTGGCGGACACGATCCGCAGCCTCGTTAGCTTCGAACCGCCCTCCCTCCACCTCAACCACCTCGGCGCCGCACACGACCGGCTGGGGGCGGTCGAGCGGGTCATCGTCTTCGGGATGGGCACATCGCTGCATGCCGGGATGCTCGGTGCGCGCTACTTCGAGGCGCTGGCACGGGTGCCCGCTGCGGCCGAGAACGCATCCGAGTTCAAGTACCGCGAGCCCGTCCTCGACCGGCACACGCTCGTCGTTTCTGTCAGCCAATCGGGCGAGTCCGTGGATGTCATCGAGGCGATGGCCGTCGCCAAGGCTGCCGGCGCGCTGACGATCACGATCTCCAACACAGAAGGCGCCCAAACGACACGCGTCGCCGACGGGACCGTCTACACCCGCGCCGGCCAGGAGCGCGGTGTGGCGAGCACAAAATGCTTCCTGACGGCGGTGGTCGCGCTCTACGTCCTCGCGCTCGAACTGGGACGCTCGCGGGGCACGTTGAGCGAAGCGTCCTTGGCCGGTTACATCGGCGCGTTGGCGCGCCTGCCGGCGGCGGTCGGCGGCGCGCTCGGCACGGCTGCCCAGTGTCGTGAGATCGCCGTGCGGTTCGGCGCGCGCCGCGACTTCCTCTTTCTCGGGCGCGGCCTGGCGTTCCCGGTGGCGATGGAAGGCGCGCTCAAGCTCAAGGAAATTTCGTACATCCACGCCGAGGGCTACGCCGCCGGCGAGATGAAACACGGGCCGATCGCCTTGATCGACGAGGCCTTCCCGACCGTTGCCATCGCCACAAAGCATGCCCTACGATCGAAAATGATCTCCAACATCCAACAAGTCCAGGCGAGGAATGGCCCGGTCATCGCGGTGGTGACGGCCGGGGCGGGCGAGGACGACCTGCCGGACGCGGATGTCATCGCAGTCCCTGAGGTTGCCGAATTGCTCGAGCCGCTCGTCGCTACCGTGCCGCTGCAACTACTGGCCTACGCCATCGCCGAATTGCGCGGCTGCGATGTCGACCACCCACGGAACTTGGCGAAGACGGTGACAGTCGAATGATGTTATGTCCAGCGGCCGCCGACCACAGGCGGCCCACGACCTATCATGCGCCCGGCCCACGTGACTGCGGCGCGCGATGCTTGAGGAAGGGGAGGCGGAGTTGATGACCACAGGAAGGTCCGTTGTCTGGTTTCGCGACGTTGGGCGCGAGGATCTCGCCTTAGTCGGCGGCAAAGGCGCCAACCTCGGCGAGCTCACGCGCGCCTCTATCCCCGTCCCGCCCGGGTTCGTCGTCACCGCGGACACCTACTTCCGCTTCATCGAGGCGAACGCGCTGGAGCCGCTGCTCAAGAAGGACCTCTTCCAGCTGGATGTCCACGACTCGCGCCAGCTTGGCGAACGTGCTGAGCGGATCAAACAGCGGATCCTCGACGCGCCGATGCCGCCGGGCATCGCCGCCGAAATCCGCGCGGCCTATCGCGAACTCGGCCAAGGGCCCGTCGCGGTCCGCAGCTCCGCCACCGCCGAAGATCTCCCCGACGCCAGCTTCGCCGGCCAGCAATCGACCTTCCTGAACGTCGTCGGCGCGGACCATGTCGTGGTGGCGGTACAGGCCTGTTGGGCCTCGCTCTTCGAAGGGCGCGCCATTTTCTACCGCGAAGAGGCTGGCTACGACCACCTCAAGGTTGGGCTCGCCGTGCCCGTGCAGCGGATGGTGCAATCTGAAATCTCGGGCGTCATGTTCACGGTCGAGCCGGTCACGTCCGACGCGTCGCGGATCACGATCGAGGCCGTCTACGGGCTCGGGGAAGGCATCGTCTCGGGCGAAATCTCGCCCGACCTGTACATGGTCCAGAAGGAATCGCTTCAGGTGCTGGACGTGACCGTCGTCCCGCAGAGCCGCATGTTCGCGAAATCTGTGACCTCGGACGGCGGCCATGAAGGCGCGAACGCCTGGATCCCGGTCGAGCCCGAGTTGGTGGAGCGGCAGAAGTTGACGGGCGACCAGATTCGCGAGCTCGCCCGGATCGGACGCGACGTGGAAGCGCACTACGGCGGCCCGCAGGACATCGAATGGGCTTTCGAGGGCGGCAAGTTCTATCTCACGCAGGCCAGGCCGGTCACCACCATGCGCGTCGACGAGGACGCCGAGGTCGAAGCGCCCGAACCAGCGGCCGTCATCTTGACAGGCCAGCCGGCCAGCCCAGGGGTCGGCTTCGGGACGGTCCGCATCGTCCACGACCCCCACGACATCGACATCGTCAAGGCCGGCGATATTCTCGTGGCCGAGATGACCACGCCCGATTTCGTCCCGGCGATGAAGCGGGCCGCGGCCATCGTCACCGAACGCGGCGGCCGCACCTGCCACGCCGCGATCGTCAGCCGCGAACTCGGCATCCCCTGCATCGTCGGCGCCAAGAACGCCACAACGACGCTCGCCGTCGGACGCGAAGTGACCGTGGACGGGACGAACGGCAACGTCCACGAAGGCCGCGCCGAGGTCCGCCTTGCCTGGTACGCGCGTCAACTGGCCCGGTATGCCGACGCGCCAGCCATCCCGACGACGACCAAGCTCTACGTCAACCTCGCCGAGCCCGAACTCGCCGCGCGCGTCGCCAAACGGCACGTCGACGGCGTCGGCCTCTTGCGGGCCGAGTTCATGGTCGCGCAGATCGGTGTCCACCCGCAGACATTCATCGATGAAGGGCGGGCGCACGAATACACGGCCCAGCTCGCGGCCGGGATCACCGAGTTCTGCCGTGCCTTCGCTCCGAGGCCGGTCGTCTATCGGCTGACCGACTTCAAGACGAACGAGTACGCGAACCTGCGCGGCGGCGCCAAGTTCGAACCGGCCGAAGAGAACCCGATGATCGGCTTCCGCGGCGCCGGCCGGTATATCGCCCAACCGGAGATCTTCCGGCTCGAAGTAGACGCGATCAAGCAAGTCCGCCGCGACCACGCCAACCTCTACGTCATGGTGCCGTTCGTGCGCACGCCGGCCGAATTGCGCGGCGTCAAGCAGCTGCTCGCCGACCAGGGCCTCGTCCGGGGAGATGGCTTCAAGCTCTGGATGATGGTCGAAGTGCCGTCCAATGTGATCATCCTCGACCGCTTCATCGATGTCGGGATCGATGGCGTCTCGATCGGCTCGAACGACCTGACGCAGCTGGTCTTAGGCGTCGACCGGGACAGCGAAACGTTGGCGGCGACCTTCGACGAACGGGACGAAGCCGTCATGGCGGCGATCCAGACGGTCGTGGCGACGGCGGTCCGGCGCGGGATCACGGTCGGCATTTGCGGGCAAGCGCCGAGCGTCTACCCCGAGATCACGGAGAAGCTGGTGGAATGGGGCGTGACCAGCGTCAGCGTCAGCCCCGACATGATCGACCGCGCGCGCGAGATCATCGCCAACGCGGAGGCGAAGCTCGGCCGCAGTCCGAAGCCGTAGGGGGCCGGACCGCGCGAGCGTGAAACGCGAATGGCGCTGGAGGTCGTCCCGCGGACGAAGCGAATGACGAGTGTCCTCGCCCCAAGCCGGCGCGGTCGCCACGAGCGGCGCGTGTCTTGGCCGAAGGCCGTTCACCGCCCGGAACGCGTTGCAACGCGATCGGGTCATCCACACCAACGTCTTCCGGCGCTTGCAGCACAAAACGCAGGTCTTCATTTCGCCCAGCTCGACCGCTTCGCCACACGCTTGCCCCACACCATCGAGCCCAGGTCGCGCGCATGATGACGCGGGCGCTGAACTTGACCGAGGATCCTGCGGAGGCGGGCCGCAGTCGCCTCGGATGGCGTCGAGATGTAGTCCGTCACTCAATGCCTTCGACGACCGACTCGGCGCTTGTTGTGCTAACGTATCGGCGTCTCGAGAGGTGGTGGGCGGCGCTTGG
>CAMAUF010000239.1 GCA_945861295.1 bacterium
GGTGAAGTACTCGGCCGGCAGCTTTGGCGCCGCTGGCCCTGGCACGTCGATGGAGACGTAGAGCGGTTCCGGGCCCGGCCCGAAGCCTAACGCCGCCGCCCGTTCCGCCACGCGGCCCAGAGATGTCAGCGCGCCGATCTCGCCTTCGATCTGATTGATCCGCGCCTGGAGCGTTTCCCGCTTTCCGCGGAGTTGCTCCGCTTCGAAGCCTGTTGCCGTGGTGCTGCTCGCGGTCACGACCGGAAGCGTGATTGCGACGGCTGTGAGCAGGGCAGTGGCGACCGACATCCAATGCGGCCTCCACCCGCCAGGGAAGGAGATTACGCCGGGCGTGGGACGCGGGACGCTGGCCATGTTCTTCTTCCTTACTGTGGCTTATGGGCGGATGCGCTCCGCGGCACGCAGGGTCGCGCTCCGCGCCCGGGGATTGCGCGAAATTTCCGTCGCAGAGGGCCGGATCCCCCGCCGGGTGAGCTCCCGCAGCGAGGCGACGTGCTCGCAGCGGCAAACCGGCAATTGGGGCGGACAGATGCATGACGCCGCTTCCCGCCGGAAGAAGTGCTTGATGCGGCGATCTTCGAGAGAGTGAAAGCTGATCACCACGAGGCGACCCCCGTGGTGATCAGCTCCAAAGCCGAGGGCGTCCTTGGCAAGAGGAAGAGCCTCGTCGAGCGTGTCGAGTTCCGCGTTAACGAGTATCCTGATCGCTTGGAAAATCTGGTTGGCGGGGTGATGAGATAGAGGTCGATTTCCAAGCGGCCCAAGAGCCCCCTCGACGGCCTTGGCAAGATCGAGGGTCGTCCGGAGGGGTCGCGCCCGGACGATGGCGCGGGCGACGCGTCGTGATTGACGCACTTCGCCGTATTGGTAGAGGGCGTCCGCAATGTCCGCCTCCTCCCATGTGTTGACGACCTCCTCCGCCGTGAGCGGATTGCGGTCTGGATCCATGCGCATATCCAGCTGCGATGCGGTCCGAAAACTGAATCCCCGATCAGGGTCATCCAGTTGCATTGAGCTGACGCCGGCATCGAGGAGGATGCCGTCGAAGGGCCCGAAGCCGTGCTCCTTGGCGATGGCTGGGAGCGCGCGGAAGTTGGCGTGCGCAAACGCGACCCGGCCTCTCCCAAGGACCGAGACTCGTGTGCGGGCCAACTCCAACGCGCTCCGATCCTGGTCGATGCAGAGCAACGACCCTTCGGGGCCGAGCCGCTCCGCGATAGCCGCGGAGTGGCCACCGAGGCCGACCGTGAGGTCGGCGTAGCAGCCGTCGCTCCGGACGTCGAGGTATTCGATCGCTTCACGCAGGAGGACGGGGTCGTGGGAGTAGCGGCGGGCTGGGCTATCCATCGTTCCACCTATGCTCCTCCACTTCGCTGGTCAGCCAACTCGCGGACCTTCTCGAGCGCTTCGTGGTGAAACGGCGTTTGGGAGTCCCACGCGTCTTCGCGCCAAATGCGGAGGCACTTGCCGGCCCCGGCGACGACGACCTTGCTCCGGGCCTCGAGCTTTCCGTGGGCCAAGTCGTTGGGCGTCAGCGTGATGCGGCCTTGGACGTCGGGTGTGACTTCGTGGGCGGCGCCGTAAAACGCGTTGGCCAACTGGTCTTTCAGCCGGCCGTGGGGCATGCCATCGACCTCGGCGCAGGCGTCATCGAAGCTCTTGACCGTGTGCACTTCGAGGACACCGTCGGCGCCGATGACGACCCAGCCATTCGGTTTGAAGGCGTTCCTATACCGCGGCGGCACAGGCACGCGCAGCCGGTCGTCCAGCTGATAGCGCTCTTGCCCCGTGAAACGCGTGCCGTCCACCGAAAGCTCCTCGCTGGCGAGCTTTGACTGGAGACGTGACCGTACTCCACCAAATTCCACCGACGTAAGGCGGAGCGTACTGGCTTGAGGGCAATCGGGTCAAGCACCAATCTCGCCGAGGGTGCTAGCATCGATATCGTGGCCCGCATCGCTATCCTCACCTGCTCCGACAAGGGCGCCGCCGGCGCCCGGGACGATCTCTCGGGCGACTTGGCGGCATCGCGCTGCCTCGCAGGTGGCCACTACGTCGTGGCTCGTGCGCTCGAACCCGACGACCGGGCCCGAATCTCCGCCTGCCTTCGCGCTTGGTGCGATGCGGGCACGGCCGACATCATCATTACTACCGGCGGCACGGGCCTCGCCCCGCGCGATGTCACGCCCGAGGCAACGTGTGATATCGCCGAGCGGGACGTGCCCGGCATTCCCATAGCCCTTTGGATCGAAGGGCTCAAGGAGACGCCCTACGCTGTGCTTTCCCGCGGCGTGGCCGTCGTTCGCGGGCAGACGCTGATCGTCAACCTGCCGGGCAATCCCAAGGCCGTCGCCGAAGGCATGGACGTGCTGCTGCCCCTGTTCCCACACATCGCCCACGTCCTCGCAGGTCCGCTCGAACACCGCACCGCGGCCGATTCGGGCCACGCGGTTGGCCCATGAGCGGCATCCGGATCGACGTGCTGACCCTCTTCCCAGAAGCGTTCACCGGGCCGCTCGATGTTTCGATCATCAAGCGGGCCCGCGACGACGGTCTTCTCGACCTCCACCTGCACGACATCCGGGAGCACGCCGCCGACCGCCACCGGTCCGTCGATGACTACCCGTTCGGCGGCGGCCAGGGGATGGTGATGCGGGTCGATGTGCTGCATCGGGCGCTCGTCCACGTGCAAGCTCAGGCCCAACCGGTTGGCCACGTCATCTACCTGTCGCCGCAGGGCGAGGTGTTGACCGACGCTCTCGTCCGCCAACTCGCGCGCTATCCGCGCCTGGTGCTCGTCTCCGGCCGGTACGAAGGCGTTGACGAGCGGTTCATCGAGCACTGCGTTGACCGTGAGGTCTCCATCGGGGACTTCATTCTGACTGGCGGCGAGATCCCGGCGATGGTGCTGATCGACGCCGTCACGCGGCACGTCCCCGGCGCCCTCGGCGATGCACTCTCGCCGACGGAGGAATCGTTCGCCGGCGGATTGCTGGAACATCCGCACTACACCCGCCCCGCCGAGTACAACGGCTGGAACGTCCCGGATGTGCTGCTGTCGGGCCATCACGCCCAGATCCTGAAGTGGCAGCGCGAACAACGGCTGGCGCGGACGCGGCGTAAGCGGCCGGACCTACTTGGCCACTGGCCGTCCCCACTCGATCTTCCGGAGGTCGAGTAAGATAGAGGCACTCTCTCATTGAGGACGGGCCGTGTTTGCAACCATCGGGCGCACTTGGGGGCTGGGGAAGGCGAGTTGGGCCGTCCTACAGAAGGACCGCGAACTCATCATCTTCCCCATTCTGTCGTTTCTCAGCATCGCCATCGTCGCGGCGATCTTCTTCAGCATCGCCCTCGCCGCGGGCACCGTCGATCGGCTCGACACTGGCGGCGTAGAAGGCCAGACGGTTCAGGACCAGATCAAGCTGATCGATGTCGTCATCGGCGTCCTCTTCATCGTCGCCGCGACGTACGCCGGGATCTTCTTCAACGCGGCGCTGATCGCCGCGGCGATGCAACGGCTGAAGGGCGGCGACCCGAACGTCGGCAGCGGCATCCGCGCGGTCCTGCCCCATGCGCACAGCATCCTTGGCTGGGCGATCATCTCGGCGACCGTCGGCATCTTGTTGCGGGTCCTTCGCTCCAAGACCGACAGTTTTATCGGCAAGATCGCGATCGATCTGGTCGGCGGCGTCTGGGCCTATATCACCTTCTTCGTCGTGCCGGTGCTCGTCCTCAACGGCGTCGGCCCGATCGGGGCGATCAAAGAGAGCGCGGGCCTGTTCAAGCGGACCTGGGGCGAGCAATTCACGGCGAGCTTCGGCTTCGGCCTCTTTTATACGGCGGCCATGCTCGCGGGATTCGCGCTTGGCGGCATCGTGGCCAGCGCCAACATCGTGGCGGGCATTATCGTCGGCGTCCTTGTGATTGGGCTGGCGACCGCCGTGGTCTCGGCGATGGAGGCGATTTTCAAGGCAGCCCTCTTTCAGTACGCCTTCGAGGGCCGCACGCCGGCTGGCTTTGAGGACCAGAACCTTCGCGAGAGCTACCGGCGCGTCTTCTGAAATTAACCCGGCTCGTGAAGCTCTAGCGCAGGGTTGGCTTGCCCGCATCAATCGCCCCCTCTCCCGGACGGGGGAGAGGTTGGGTGAGGCCAGCCCCACCGGGCCAGCTCTTTGTCGCTCTAAACAGGAAGCCTCCGGCGGCTCGGGACGAACCTGACCGGTGGTGCGCCGCGTCTGGCTTCGCCGGTCAAAGCCCTTTGAGC
>CAMAUF010000240.1 GCA_945861295.1 bacterium
GCCCACGAACGCCCCGCCAGACATGAGCACACGGCGAACCTCGGCGAAGAGCTGGTCCTGCAGCGCTTGCGTCGGCACGTGGTGGAGCATGGTCAGGCAGATGGCGCCGGTGAACGTCCCGTCGGACATGGGCAGCGCCGCGGCGTCCGCTTCGACCACCGTGACGTTTGTCCCACCGAACCGGGCCGCCAGGGCCGTCGCGAGGTCGTGGTCGAGTTCGACGGCCGTCAGCCTCGTGGCCAGATGCCGAAGCGCCTCGGTCGTCCTGCCGGGACCCGGGCCGACTTCGAGCCAGTGGTCGCCTAGGGCGACACCCCCGGTCGCCCAGGGGATGATCGATCCGGTGACGAGCGCGGCCCATTCGTCGCTCGCGCAGTAGGTGAGATGTAGTTTGTTCACGGTTGTTCTTCCCTGGCCCGCCTAGACTTTACTGCCTGGTCCCCGTTCATGGCGTCGGCACACCCGATGCCACGCTCTCCTCACCCGCCAGGTTTGACCCCCGTCACCCCCGTGCTACGATCCGAAGACGACTGGCGGCCGCGCACCTCGGTGTGCCACTGGGGACGGCCGATTTCGATATGAGGGGGAATCTATGGCAGCTCAAACGGGCAAGCGCTACATCTGCCCGAAGTGCAATGCGGAGTTCATCGTCACCAAAGGCGGCGATGGCGACCTGATGTGCGGCGAGACGCCGCTCGAACTGAAGAAGTAGGAGGCGCCCACATGGCAGTCCAACTCGGTAAACGGTACAAGGACGAAACGACGGGCATTGAACTGCTGGTCATCAAGGCGGGGACCTGCGACCTAGCGGTCGGTGGCCGGCCCATGGAGCTTATGCAGCCCAAGGTGCTTCCCTCAGCCGACTGATTTTCAAGCAGAGAGCCTAGCCCCGACAGGCATGGAAGGGAGCGATGTCGGCGCCGCCCACCCTCGCCCACTCAGGCGTGCCGTGGTTGCGCTAAGTAGGTAAGCTCCCAGCCGCCAACCTCGTCGAACGGCCGCGCCCAAGTGCGGCCGTCCGCTAGTCACGGGAGGTTGCCACCCGATGGCCATCCAGGACCTCATCGAGGCGCGCATCCAGGAGGCGATGGCGGCGGGCGCCTTCGACAACTTGCGAGGTCAGGGCAAGCCCCTCCGAATCTCCGAGCAGGATCAGCTTGCCGGTGACGACGCTCTCGGGTACCTGCTGCTCAATAACGGCGGCTACCTGCCGGAGTGGCTCCTGTTGGCCAAGGAAATCGAGCGCGGCGCCCTCGACCTCGACGGGCTCCTTTCCCGGTTCGCCGATTGGGTCAGCGCCACCTCCGCCACCGGCGAATGGGAGCGCCAGGCGCCCGCCTTGCGCCGCATGCGCGCGAGCATCGAAGCCCAAGCGAGGGCACTCCGCAAAAAACAGGACCGCTTTAACTTCGACGCGCCTTCGATCGCGCTGGAGCGGCCGGCCATTTGGACCGAGCACCTCATGGAGCGGGCCAACGGGCTGCTCCGCGAAGCCGGCGCGCCGGATTGGCTCATTACTTAGGTCCCCAGCTTCGCCGCTGGCACGGCCCGTACTGCCTGCGCTCCCTGCCGCCGAAGCTCGCAGGCCAGCGGCGGCTCGCTGCCACCGCCGGCGCTCCAGCCCAGTCAACAATTTCCGCGTAGGCGAACCCGCCCTTACGGTTAGCCCTTGCCCTCCGCAGCGCGGACAACCCTTGGCGAGAAGGCGGGGTGATCCCCCAGCGTGACCGAAGTCATCGTCTCCGACGGCGAACCGTTCGAAAGTGCGCTCAAGCGTTTCAACAAGCGCGTCCAACAGGATGGCGTACTTGCCGATGCCCGCCGCCGTGAGCACTACGAAAAGCCCAGCGTCAAGCGCAAGAAAAAGGAGGCCGCGCGCCTCCGCAAGCTCCGCAAGAAGCAGCTTCGCAGCGAAGCCCGCGCCCTTACGCGCCGCTAGGCTCGAACTCCTACATGCACCCGCGAGGCCCGAAGGGAACCCCTTCCGGGCCTCGTGGCGTTTTGAGGCAACTTCGTGAAGACCCTTCGGTTCCGTCTCCGCGGTCTCTCGGGCCAGTCGGCCTCGGCATGGTGAGCGAGCGGAGGTACGACGCGGTCGGGCTGGCCTGGGAAGGGGTCGTCGCGAAACGCGGCCCAAAGGCGCCAGACCCGCTTGATGCCGGCCTCAGGGCCGCGCACGAATACCCGGCCGCCGGGGAGGTGGAGCGGCGCTTGCGTCGTGCCGCAGCCGAGGGGTTACTTCCAGAACAGGCTCTCGATCGGGCGATCGTCGCCCCTGAAGCGCGCCAGGCCGCGTTGGCGGCGTTCTGGCTGGCGACCAGCCAGGCTTGGCGAGCGACGTCTGAGGCGCGCGCCCTGCTACCGTCGCTGCGGTATCGCGGGTATGGGGCGTTTATCGTCAGTGAAGTGGCTCCCGATGCCGATTGGCTTGGTGCTTGGGTCCGGCGGGAGGGCTTGGCCGGCTACGCCACCATCATCGGAGCGAAAGGGGTCGGGCCTCAGCTCAGGAGCTGTGGCTGGACGCCGGAGCGCTGCCTCCTCGTCCTCCCCGCCGCGTCCGCCCTGGCGTCTGCGCTCGAAGGCACGGAGGTCGTCATCGTCTCCTTGGCCCCGCTCTCCGGCCCCTCGCCGAGCGTCATCCGGCGCCTCCCGGAACTGAATCGGTTCCTTCAGTGACTGTCACAGTGGACGAATGGTGAACGAACAGTGAACACAGCCTGGGCTCACCGTGGTAGCCTGACAGTCTGTGGACAATCGAATGGGTCGTGCCGGCGTCCCTCCACGCCCGGCCTCGCGCTACGCCCTGCCTGCCTTGACCATCGCCGTCGTGAACGCCGCCGGGCTGGCCGCACTCTGGCTCGTCGCTGGCCCTGGCGACCCTCTGGGTGCGGGTTGGATGGCTCTGGCGGCAGCCGTCGTTGGCGTCGTCTCGACGGCCATCTGCCTCGGCGTGGCCATCCCGGCCCTGAGACGATTGAGTTGGTTGGCAGAGGGAACGCTCCTGGAATTGGCCCAGCCGGAGCACCCCCTCCTGCGCCGGTTGGAGGACGAAGCGCCCGGCACCTACCACCATTCGATACTGGTTGGCGCCGTTGCGGAGCGGGCCGCCCGGGCGATCGGCGCCGACGCCCTGCTGGCGAAGGTTGGGGCCTACTATCACGACATTGGCAAGCTGACGCAGCCAGCGGTCTTCATCGAGAACTCCTTCGACGGCGGCCCCAGTCCTCACGACGCCATGGACGCTTTCGTGAGCACCGATGCCATCCGCCGGCATGTGCCGGCCGGGCTGGACTTGGCCCGGCGCTACCGCTTGCCGCCAACGGTCAGCGCGTTTATCGCCGAGCACCACGGGACAGGCATGGTCTCCTACTTTTACCGGCAGGCGTTCGCCGCCGACCACACCTTGGACCCGGAGCGCTTTCGCTACGCTGGTCCCGTCCCCCAGACGCGTGAAACGGCCATTGTGATGCTCGCCGATTCCTGCGAAGCGGCCGTCCGGGCTGGTCTGCAAGGTGACCGTCGCCCGATCGAGACGATTGTGGCCGAGGTCTTGGCCGACCGCCTTGCCGGAGGGCAACTGGACGACAGCGGTATCCGAGAGGATCTGCAGCTCGTGGCGGCGAGTTTTACGGCCACGCTAAAGGCCATCCACCACCCGCGAATCCCGTATCCAGCCGCGCCCGCGCCGAACTCTCCCCCATGACCGGTGCAGGCTGCCCTGGACATTAGTTCCGGACGGGTGTGGCTCAAACTTTTGCGGACGATGACGGTAAGTGGCCCTCCGGGCCGAAAAATGACAGTCTTCGCCTTCGTCCCCCGTTCGGGAAGCAGCGTGAGGTGAGGGGCTCGGAGCATCGCTGCGCAAACTCTGAGCCGCACCCGTTCCGGACTCTGAACTCGAGTCTCGCCGTATACTGAGCGGCGAAGGAGCCGTCATGCGATTTGCTATCGTCCGCTTCCCTGGGACATGGAGTGACCGTGACTGCGCCCACGTCCTCGGGCCTGTCCTCGGTCACGAGACGGCCATCCTCTGGCATCGAGAGACTTCCCTGGCCGGATTCGATGCGGTCGTCTTGCCCGGCGGCTTCTCCTACGGCGACTATCTCCGCTGCGGCGCCATCGCGCGGTTCTCGCCGATCATGGAGGCCGTCGTCGCGTTCGCCGAAGCCGGCGGCCCCGTCATCGGGATCTGCAACGGCTTCCAAATCCTCTGCGAAAGCGGACTCCTTCCGGGCGCACTGCTCC
>CAMAUF010000241.1 GCA_945861295.1 bacterium
TCCTCGTCGGCCGTGAGCATACGGACGCGCAGGCCTGTCTCACGGAACACGCTGGCGCAGAAGGCGGCCGCGTTGGGCGCCCTTCTCAGCGCCTCCGTGCCCACCGCAACCGTCTCGGCCAGCCCATGTCCGGCGGCGACCTGCGCGCAGATCCTCAGCGCCCGAAGTCCGCGTTCAACGCCCTCGTCCGTGAGGAAGCCGTCGACCTGGCCTTGCCCGATGCGGGCGGCGAAGCGCTCTTCGTCGACGACTTCGAAGGCCGTCGCAGTCAGCTGCCGCGCCACAAGCAGCCGCACCGAGTTCGACCCTACGTCGATGACGGCTACCAGCGGTCCTTCGCTCATCATCCACCAGTATCGTGCCCGGCTACCGTTAACGCCCGCTTAATACGGCGGTAGGCTACCGCGATCCCCGCAGCCGCGGGTCCAGCACGTCGCGCAGCGCGTCCCCCAGCATGTTGAACCCGAACACCGCCAAGAAGATGGCAACCCCGGGGAAAAGAGGCAAGTAAAGGTGCTTCTCGGCGTGGAGCCGAACCTGGCCCGAAAGCATCTGCCCCCAAGTCGGGAAGTTGGTGATACCGACTCCGAGAAAGCTGATCGTCGCTTCGGCAAGGATCGCCGTGCCGAGGTACAACGTCGAGAGGACGATGACCGTAGCGAGGATATTCGGGAGCACATGCCGGAGGATGATTCGAAGCGGGGTGGCCCCAATAACGGTCGCGGCCTCGATGTACGGGCTCGCCTTGGTCGAGAGAACCGCCCCACGCACGACCCGCGAAGCGCCGCCCGCCAGAACCAGCCCGAGCGCGAGGATCACGATCGTGGTCCGCGGGAACGTGTTCCAAAACCAGTCACCCCCGTTGGGGTCAGGGCCAAAGTCCGGACCGCGGCCTAGCCCGAAGAAACCTGTGGTCCCTGGGCGCACGTTGAGCACCGCAAGGAGCGTGAGGATGAGGAAGATGGCTGGGAAGCTCAGCCAGATGTCGACAAACCGCTGGACGAGGAAGTCCAGCTTGCCGCCGAAGTAGCCGCTGGTCACGCCGACGAGGAGCGAAAGCATGGTCACGAGCAAGACCGTACCCAGGCCGACGAGAGCCGTCACCTGGCACCCGAAGACGATGCGGGAAAAGAGGTCGCGACCGTTCTCATCCGTGCCGAACCAGTGCGCGGCGCTCGGGCTCTGAAGAATCGCGTCCTTGTCCTGCGTTATCAGGTTATCCGTCGCGATCCACGGGGAGAAGAGACCGACGAAAACGATGAGGATGAGCACGAAGGCGCCGAAGGCGCCCATCGGCTTGGCTTTGCTGAACTTGAGAATGCCCAAGGCGAACCGCACCGGCAGGGGCCGCGGGGGCGCAAAGTACTGACCGCCAAACTGCACAGACTCGACCGCTGCTGCTCGTGCCACGATCTCTCCTCCTAAGCCAGGCGGATGCGCGGGTCGAGCACCGCATAGGTGAGGTCGACCGCGAGGTTCGAAAAGACGATCACGATGGCGATGAGCATGTTCACCGCGATGATTACCGGAAAGTCGCGGTTTTGGATGGCCGCGAACAGATACGACGCTACGCCCGGGATCGCGAAGATCTGCTCGAGGACAAGCGAACCGCCGACCAAGACCGGCACCTGGAGGCCTACAATCGTGACCACCGGGATAAGCGCGTTGCGGACGCCATGACGGATGACCACCCGGTTATGCGAGAGGCCCTTGGAGCGCGCCGTGCGCATGTAGTCCTGCCGAAGCACTTCGAGCATTTGCGCTCGCGTCAGCCGCATGATCGTGCCGGAAAGGCCGATCCCAAGGATCACGGCTGGTACCCAGATCTGCTCCAAGTTCTGGGTCGGGTTATCCACGAACTTAGCGTAGAAGAGCGGAAACGAATAGTCGAAGTAGCGACCTGCGACCGCAATGACGATCGTCGCCAGGAAGAAGGAGGGAATGGCCAGCATGCCGATGGCGCCGCCGCGGGCGAAATAGTCCACAGGACCGTCTTGCTTGACGGCCGAGATGACGCCGATTGGCAACGCGATACAGATCGAAACCAGCATCCCTATCACGCCGAGTTCGATGCTTGTTGGGAGCCGCTCTCGCAACTCCGGGCCGATCGGACGCCCACCGCTCAGGGTCACGCCCAGATCGCCCTGCATGGCGTTCCAAACCCAGGACGACCATTGCCCGAAATAGTTCTTATCGAGCCCAAGGCGCTCCCGGATCGCGTCCTTATAGGCCGTCCGGGAAAAGACGTTTCGTGCTTCTTGCTTCTGAGCGTCCGTCGCCTTGGCCGGGTCGATGCCGTCTTTGCGGAGCTGCTCGGCCACGATCGCGTCTTCGATGGGCTTTCGGTCCGGGAAGCCGGCCGTGGCCGGGTCCTTCCCTTGTGCAACCAGCCGCTCGGCGACCTCGGCCTTGAAGATCTCGTCGGCGCCCTGGATCTCGTTGTTGGCCGTGAGGATATCGACCGCATCGCCCGGAAGCATGCGGACAAAGGCGGTCACAAGAAGGGACACCCCGAGCAGGGTCGGGATGATTAACAGCAGCCGCCGGATGATGTATTGCGTCATCGACTCGCCTCCGGAACATCCGCTAAGCGGGAGCTAGGGGCGGCCGGAGACACGGCCGCCCCTAGCGGGACTGTGGGACGCCGGTTAGCCCTTGGCGACCCGTTCCTTGGTGAACGACGCCTTCATCAGGCCGTCCGGCATGTAGCCGTAGCCCGCCTTCCAGTAGAAGTTCTGGATGTATGGAGCGGAGTAGTTGTAGCCGGCACTGGCGTGGTAGGGCACAACCAGCATGGATTCCGCCATCTTGCGCTGCATCTCCTGGATGAAGGCGATGCGTTCGTTCCGGTCGAGGATGGTCCGCTGCTTCTCGATGTCGGCGTCGATAGCCGCCTGCTCCGCGATCGGGGTGCCGCCCCAGTTCTTCCGGGCCGACTTCCCCCAGTAGTTGGTGACGAAGATGTCGTCCGGATCGGCTGGCGAACCGATGAGCGGGCCGAGGGCGAAGGTGTTCGGCTCCATCTTGCCCAGGTAGGTCGTCTGGATGTACGTCGCATACTCCTGGAAGACCAGTTCGTGGTTGAGTCCGGCCAGCTTAAGGTCGGCCGAAATCAGCTCCCACGCCTGCTTCGCTTCGGGTCCGTAACGGTCGACGTTGCCGATGAGCTTGAGGCCGGGGATGTTCTCGGCGCCGGCCGCGCTGAGCAGGGCCTTCACCTCGGTCAGGTTCTTCTGGTAGTACTTGGCGTTCGCGCCGAACTTGGAGTCCTTGGCCGAGAGATAGTACGGGGCCATGGCCGGAGAAAGGTGCGAGTGCCAGTTGCCCTTGCCGGAGCCATCCTGAACCTTGAGGTAGCCATCCCGGTCGAGCGCGTAGCTGATGGCCTGGCGGACACGCTTGTCGTTGAACGGCTTGTTGTCGAAGTTGAAGTAAATCCCGCTCATCACGGCGCTCTGCAAGAACCAATCCTGGCCCTTGGGGTCGAGCTCCGATCGGGATGCCTTGTAGAGGACGCCGTTGAGTGCCGACATGTCCAGGTCGCCGGTCTTCAGCGCCGCCGTGATTCTTTGGGCGTCGTTGCTGAGCCCCGCCTCAGCCTTGGCGAAGAACGGGTACGGAGCGTCGTAGTAGTCCGGGTTCCTGTCCCACTTGATCGAGACGCCAGCGTTCCACTCTCGGAACATGAACGGCCCCGTGCCGACCGGATCCTGTTTCGCCTGTCCCGAATCGATCGTTTCGGCCGGGATGAACCAAATTCCCTCAGTCGAGGCGGCCATCGTCGCGAGAAACGGCGCGAAAGGCGCCTTCAGCTTGACCAGGACGGTCTTCTCGTCCGGCGCCGACACCGAGTCGATTACAGCCGAGAACTTGGCGGCGTTCTGCGATGTCTTGAGGAAGGCGTTGTACGTGGTCGAGAAGTCGACCGCGGTTGCCGCCCTTCCGTTCAGCGGCGCCTTGTTGTGCCACTTGACGTTGGGCTTCCAAGCGAATCGGAACGTGATCGGGTCGACCTGCTCCCATTTGGAGACAAGGTCGCCTTCCAGGACGGTCTTGTCCTCCACGGCTATGTCCTTGCCCGACTGGCTCCGCAGCAACCGGCTGTAGTGGTAGGTCGATGGCGTCTGCGCAAGGTACGTGAGGTTCTCATACGGGAAGATCGTCGGCGGTTGGGCCGACGAGACGCCCGAGAGCGGCAGGCGGAGCGTTCCGCCTGGGTTGCCCTGGACGGCCGCTTGG
>CAMAUF010000242.1 GCA_945861295.1 bacterium
CGTGCCGGAGGTGAAGATGATGATCGTGGCGTCGTGGTCGTCGATCTCGACCCAGGGCTCGTCTTCGCTCGCGTCCGCGATGAGCTGTGCGTAGTTCAGGTAGCCAGCCACAGCCGTCTCGTAGGTGACGTAGTGCTGCGTCGTCTCGAGCGTCGGACGAATGCGGTCCACGATCCCGCGGTAGCGGTCGGAGACGAGGATGGCGACGGCCTGGCTGGCGTTGAGCATGTACGTCAGCTCGTCGTCCTTCGCCCGGAAGTTCATCGGCACGAAGGTGAGGCCGAGCATCGCGCAGGCGTAGTACGTGATGACGTAGTCGGCGCTGTTGACCGACATGGTCGCGACTTTCTGGCCTTTTTCGATGCCGAGGCCCTGGAGCGCGTTGGCAAGCCGGACAACGGCGGGATACATCTCCATGTACGTGATTCGCTTGCCCTGGCCGCCCACTTCCACGAGGGCTTCTCGTTCGGGGACAACAGCGGACGAGATCTGCAGGAATTCGATCGTGTTCATGGCTGCTCCGAGAGTCGGGCGGCGGATGCGCCCCTGTAATCAATGCGTGCGGCATGGTACGGCGGCGAGCGCCTAGCCGGTAGTTTTGGCCCGGTCCACGGACGGTGTCGGCTAGCGGAGCAAAATGCATTGTTCCGTGATCCCTACTTCACCGGGCCGCCTTTCCTGATCGGGTACTTCGGGTTGACCACGAGCTGCTGGCGTTTCAGGTCGACCAGGACGTCCATGCTCCCCATCGGGATCGCGCCCAGGAGCGGCTCAGCATCGCCAGGGAGAACCACAGCGTCGACCGACGCCCTGCGATTGGCGAACCGCACCTCCACCGGCCCGACCACGTCGAGCGACAGAATCGTCCCATCCGCGAGTTCGGCTGTGGTCTGATCGACCACCAAGAGGCCGAGCTGCTCGACGATGCGCTGATTGAGGGCGAGGAAGTAGGCGCCGCTATCGACGAGCATGGTCACGGTCATCCGGCGCACGTCGGCCATCGGCAGTCGATTGCGCTGGGCGTCCGAGAGGTCGCCCCAGTTGATGACTTCGATGTCCGCGTACACGAGTCCCATGCCGCGATCGTAGCATGGCTGGGGCTGCTCGCGGAGCGCGACCGGGTCGCTTGTGTAGGCGCCGGCCCTACTGCCGCGCAAATGCGAGCAGGCACCAGTCGTTCTCGAAACTCAGCCGTGTGCGGGTGAAGCCGGCGTTCGCCATCTCGTCGCAGACGCGGGTGGCGTCGACGGCGAGGATGCCGCTGAGGATGAGTTGGCCGCCCGGCGCGACGACCTCCGCAAACGTGTCACGCAGGCCGAGGTTCGCGGCGGTGCTGATGTTCGAGACGACGAGGTCGTACCTCCGGCCGTGGCCCCTTTCGAGCGTCCCCGATCGAATTGCGATCGACCCGGCCAGGCCGTTCGCCCCGGCGTTCTCGCGCGCGACCTCGGCGGCGACCGGGTCGATATCGATACCGGTGACGCTCGCGGCGCCGAGCAGGACGGCGGCCATCGCGAGGATGCCCGAGCCCGTGCCCACGTCGAGCACCGTCGCGCCCGCCGGCAACAGCTCTTCGAGGGCCGCGAGGCAGAGCCGCGTCGTCTCGTGGTGCCCGGTGCCGAAAGCCTGGCCGGGGTCGAGCCGGATGGCGAGCTGGTCCGGACTCGGCGTGTGCTCGATCCAGCTCGGCACGATGATCACCCGGCCGCCGTTGTCGACGACGCCGAAGAATTCGCGCCAGGCGATCTCCCAGTCCTGTTCGTACAGCGGCTTGGCGATCAGTTCGACGGCCGGGAAGGCCGCGTGCATGGCGACGCGGAGCTTTTCGGTCAGGATGGCGCCGAGTTCGCTGCTGGGGACGTAGGCGCGGATGCCGACCGGCTCGCCCTCGCGCACCGTGAAGCCCATCTCGGGGCCGTGGATGTCGATTGGCTCATCGACGGCGACGCCGCCGGGCGCCACAAGGCGCATGATTTCGGCGACGGCTTCCGCGTCGGCGCGGGCGACGGTGGCGGTGATTTCGAACCAGAGCATGGCCCGATTGTCGCCGCGCTACCGGCGTGCGTCGAACGGCCAGCCCAGCGCGAGCCGCCGCCGCTGGCCGTGCGCCATTCCTCGTGCGCCATTCCTTCTGACCGAACGCCCCGTTACGGTGGCCGTACCACTTCCCCAGGAGCACGCCACCGATGCCTACGTACGACCAACTCGCCATCGGCGATTCCGCCGCGTTTTCCAAGACCGTCAGCGAGACCGATGTCTACTTGTTCGCCGGCATCACCGGCGACATGAACCCGGCCCACGTCAACGCTGTCGCCGCCGCCGGCAACATGTTCAAACAGCGCATCGCCCATGGCATGCTCACGGGCTCGTTCATCTCCACCGTGCTCGCCATGCACCTGCCGGGTCCGGGCACGATTTACCTCAGCCAGGAACTCCAATTCCGCGCACCCGTCTTCATCGGCGACACGATCACGGCTCGGGTCGAGCTGATCGAAAAGCTCGAACCGCGCAAGTGGACCAAGTTCAAGACCCAAGTGCACAACCAGGATGGCAAGCTCGTCGTCGATGGCACGGCGACCGTCATCCCGCCGGCGGCCTGAACGCTGCTCGGTCACGTTGATACTCAAGGACAAACGCGATGCAGCTTTCCAGGTCCTCGCGCGCCTCATCGGGGTTGGCGCCCTGGCCGACGGCTGCCGGCACTTCCGGACAGGTCGCGACCCAATAGCCGCTCTCGCCGGGTTCGACGTAGGCAGTAAACTCGTTCCTCACAGCAAGCAGAGTATCTCGTCGCGATCCGGAGTCGATCGTCGTCCTACCGGCGGATGGCCGGCGACGGGCCGAAGGGCGAAGATAGGTCGATGAGCGACGCGACGGCACGGGTACGGCGTCCAATCACCCAGGAGTTGCCCGCAGGCGAGCGATCGTCCCGGCGGACGGCGTGGTGGCTTGGTGGCGCGCTCGGCATCGTCGTGGGCGTGGTTGTCGCGCTTTTCGTCGTGCCGCCGCTGATGGGCCGCTACTTCGGGACTGCCGACGTCGGCCTCGGCGACGACTTCCGGCGCGACGGGGCGACCTTGACGTTCGAGACATTCGAGGAACTGGCGACTGCGGCGGGCGGGCGGACAATCACGGCGACCTTGCGGCTGCGCGCGACCGAGGAAGTCGCCGTCGGGCTCGCGGACGCCCGGCTCCATCTCGAAGGCGGGGCCATCATCCCGGCCGAGCGGCCGCCCGAGCCCCACGGCGGGGCCGCGGATGCTCCCGTGCGGCTGCAACCTGGGGCGGACCTGCGCGCCGTGCTGACCTTTGTCATCCCGGCGGGCCTGGGCACGAAGCCCGAATATATCGAATTGGAGGCGCCGCGTGTCCGCTTCCACTTCGAACCGGGCGAGCCGGAATGACGGCGGCGCCAGCCACGCTTCCGCACTACCTCCGGCCCGGCCTGCGGCTCGTCTTCATCGGCTACAACCCTGGGATCGAATCGGCGCGAATTGGCCATTACTACGCGTTTCGGGGCAACGCCTTCTGGCGGCAGCTCAACGCCAGCGGTCTTGTGCCCGAACCGGTCAGCTTCGAGGACGACGCGCGCCTGATGGACCTCGCCGGCATCGGCTTCACCGATCTTTGCCCGCGTCCGACCGCCCGCGCGGACGAGCTTTCGCCGGGCGAACTGGCGGCCGGCGCGCTTCGGCTGCACGGGGAACTCCGGGAGGCCGCGCCACAGGTCGTCGTTGTCAGCGGGAAGGGCATTTGGACTCAGCTCGGGCGGCACGCGCTTGGGCTCGATCGCAGGTACCTCGCCAACGGCAGGTTCGGCGAGCAAGCGGAGATGGTCGGCGGGTCGCGCGTCTGGGTTATCCCGAGTTCCAGCGGCCTCGCCAGCAAGTTTCACGGAGAACGCCTCGCACTTCTGTGCGACCTGGCTGCTATACTGGCCACCTAGCCAGTCGTTCGGCCGATGGCCCAGCGAGCCGCCCCGTTGTGATTCGCCCCGGCTGAGCGGATCGGGCAAAATACGCGCACGTTAGCGGAGGGAAACAGATCCATGAACAAAGCAGAGTTAATCGCGGCCGCGAAAGAGCAATGGACGACGAGCGAGGCAGCCGTGGCCAAAGCCGCTCAGGGCAACTTCGATGCGGCCCCCGCCGCTGGCGGCTGGTCCGCTGGCGACACCTTCCGGCACATGATCGACGCGGCCCATCGCACCCCCG
>CAMAUF010000243.1 GCA_945861295.1 bacterium
TCCGTCGGCGGCCGGCCGAGGCCTGCTCCTGAAAGACATGCCGGATCACCGGGTGGGCGAAGCGGTAGGCCGCCCCCGTTTCCGTCAAAAAGCGCGCCGCCACCGCCGCGTCCGCCCAATCGAGCGCGTCCTCCTCGCTCAGGCCCGTCACGATCGCGAGGCCCTCGACCGTGAACTCGTCCCCCGCCAGCGCCGCCACCGTCAGTGTCTGCCGCAGCGCATCGGGCAGCAGCGCCACGCGATCCGCGATGGCGCGCGTCACCTCTTTCGGCAGCGGCAGCGCCTCCGGGTTGATGCGGCTGAGCAGGCGGCCGTCGTCACGCCTGAGCGCCCCCGTCGCCTCCAACTGGCCCAGGATCTCCAGGACGAACAGCGGGTTCCCGTGCGTCGCCTCCTGCAGCGCGCCGAGCAGGTCGGGCGCGCACGCCGAACCTTCGCGCTCGACCACCAACTCGTTCACTTCGAGCTCGTCCATGCCCCCCAGGACGAGGCGCGAGACCACCCGTTCGCGCCGCAGCCGTTCCAGCACCCGTTGCAGCGGGCCGTCGTCCGTCAGCGGTCGCATCAGCGCGATCACGCAGATCGCCACCGGCTCCCGCTCCGCCCCGTCCGCGATGGCCCGGGCGAGGTCGGCGAAGAGGTCGACCGCCGCCGGTTCGGCCCAATGCAGGTCATCGACCACGAAGAGCAGCGGCCGCCGCTGGGCGAGGGCGAGCGCGGCCCGGCCCACGGCGAGTCCGAGGCCGCGGCCGGCGTCCTCGGGGTTGGCGGGCTCGTCCGTGGCCAGCCCGCCAAGCCGGCGAAGGTGCGCCGCCAGCGGCCCCAGCGCCGAACCCGGCGTCAACAAACCGGCCCGCTCGCACTGCCGCACAAACGCGGAGGCGAACGCGAGGAAGGGGACGACGCCCCCTTCGACGAAGCGCCCGAAGGCCGTCTGCATACCGAGGGCCTGCGCCTCCGCTTCGATTTCGCGGGCGAGCCGCGTCTTGCCGATACCGGCATCACCTTCGAGGAACGTGACCTGTGGCCGGCCGGCCAGGGCTTCGCGCAAGCAGCCGCCAAGCTCGGCCAGTTCCGCCTGCCGGCCGACAAACGCGAGTTCTCCGCTCGCCAACGCGGTCGACATCGGGTACCCCCTCCCGTCCCGCAGCGCTTCGGTGACGCCGCAACTTTACCCTGTCCGGGCTCCGCGCGTCAGGCGGCGGGGCTGTGGGCGCGATCGGCGTCTCGTCCACCTGACCGCCCGCTGTCCGTTCCACGCGGAAGGAACGGGCGCCGGGACGCGAGGCAACCACCCGCGCCAGTCGGCCGTCGACGAAGTGCAGCGCGGCGCAGTCGTCGGCCGCATAGCCCGCCGGGAGCGTGCCATCTGCGACGAGTCGCTGATACGCTGGGCGGCGCTCCGGTTCGCTCTCGTAGTGGGGACAGTGGCTCCCGTCTAAGAAGCCGAGCCCGTTGAGCAGCGGCGCCATCCCTCCGCCGTCGGCATCGCTGACGCCGGATTCGAACCAGCAGAGCGAGCCCGCGCTGAGTCCACACAGCACCACGCCCGCCTCCCATGCATCCCTCAGCAGGCGGTCCAACCCGTGCGCCCGCCAGACCGCGAGCATCGCCACGGTGTTGCCGCCGCCGACGTAGATCACGTCGCGCGTGAGCATGTGTTCGCGAAGGGCCGGACCAAGGTTGACGAGCGTCTCCGGCGCGGGGTCGAACGAAGGCCCATGAAAAAGCGCGATGTGGGAGGGTTCGGTCCGCGGCGCCCGGAAGGCCGCGTAGAACTTCTCGATATAGGCGCTGCCATCGCCGCTCGCCGTCCCCAGAAAGCACACGCGAGGCGCCGCCTTTCCGGTCAAGCCAAGGATGTAGTCGTCGAGCAGCGTATTGCTCGTTTCATCTGAAAACCCGCCGCCGCCGAGCGCGACAATCTGGCGCATCGCAACCCCCTGCGGACGACGATACCTGGCCTGGACGCTCGCGTTCAACGGCCTGGCCTGGACCGCACCTTCAGGCGGCTTCTCCCGCTCCATCGACCGCCCCGACCTCGTGGCCGAACTCGACGCCGAGTTCGGCGCCCGGTAGCGCCGCCGCCATCCCCGCCTTCGCCCTCGCCCGCCGATCGGGCACAGTCAGATCATGACCTGCCTCGCTCGCCTCCCGTCGCGCCCTACCGCCTCACGGCAGCACACTGCTGCTCCTCACAACCTCCACAGCAACTCCCTCAGGAGGGCCACAGTACCGGCTCAGTTCGTCCACAGTACCCACCGCACGCGCCGATGTGCTCACCACACGCCCACCACACGGTTTTTCGCGCGGGACGAGGCGGAAAAACCCGCGACATCCTATGCGCGCGCGACCGGCTGGCGCTTGCTGATGTCGGCGCATGCCAGGCAGACCGATTCCGGGATCAGCCCCACCCGCATCAGTACCGCGAAGATCCGGCAGCCAAGGCAGAAGCCCACGAACGCTTCCAGCGAGGCGGCGACCAGGATCATCGCGACCAGGGTGTACGCCAGGCCCGTCAGCCCGAAGCCGAACTCCGCCACCAGCGCCGCCACCGACAGCGTCGCGCCGATGCCCTGCGCGAAGCGCTTGGGCGGCCCCGGCGTCGGGCGCTCGGCGATCGGCAGCTTCGGGACAACAACCTTCGTCACCAGCGTGCCGAGCGGGCTCAGTTTCGGCCCGGTCAACACCCTGGCCAGGAAGCCGTAGGCGATGACCCACAGCAGCCAAGGCTGGTCGAATGCCAGGGTCGCCGCGGTCATCAGCACCACACCGCCGGCAACGAGGCGCGCGGCGACTTCGTTGACGGGGTCGGGAAAGCTGAAGAGCGTTCGCAGCATCAGAGAACTGAGTCTACGCGCTCGCCTGTCAGGCGGAAAACACCTGGGCGAGTTCCAGCGGCACGGCCGCTTCGAATTGCCCGAAGCGGCAGGCCGCCGGCGGCTTATCGCTTCGCCAGCGCTTGAACGTCGCGGCGTGCCGCATACGCGCCCCTTGGAGGTAATCGAACGTGACTTCGCAGACGAGCTCTGGCCGGAGGCGTACCCAACTGAGGTCCTTGCCTTGGCTCCACCTACTCGGGCCGCCCGGCGTCCGGCCTTCGCCGAAACCTTCGCGCTCATCGCTGGTGACGTAGGGGGCCAGGAAGGCAACCAGCTCCCGCTTCTGCACGGCGGAAAAACTCGAGGTGTGGCCAACCAAGTGGAAGGCGCCGTCGTCGCCATAGAGCCCGAGCAGGAGCGAGCCAACCGAGCGGCCCTCTTCGCCCTTGTTCCAACGGTAGCCGCCGACCACGCAGTCCGCCGTGCGGAGGTGCTTGATCTTCGCCATCGCGCGGACGCCCGGCTGGTAGGTCACGCTCGCGGGCTTGGCGATGACGCCATCGAAGCCGGCGCCTTCGAAGCGGGTGAACCAGTCTTGCGCAACCTCGGGGTCGGTCGTGGCCGGGGTGATGTGGACGGGCGGTGGCTTGCCCGCCATCAGCGTTTCCAGCCGGGCGCGGCGCTCGACGAACGGCGCGGCTCGCAGGTCGTCCTCGCCTTCCCAGAGCAGGTCGAAGGCGACGAAGCTGGCCGGCGTCTCCGCGGCGAGCTTGCGCACGCGCGACTCCGCCGGGTGGAGGCGGAGCTGCAGCGTCTCGAACTCGAGCCCGCGGGCCCCCATCACGACGATTTCCCCATCGAGCACGCATGGGCCGGGCACGATACGGACGAGGGCCTCGGCGACCTCGGGAAAGTAGCGCGCGAGCGGGCGGGAGTCGCGGCTTTGAAGGTAGGCGTTGCCACTCTCGATAAATGCCAGGCAACGGAAACCGTCCCACTTCGGCTCGTAGATCCAGTCGCCTTTGCGCGGGATCTCGGGCGTGAGCTTGGCGAGCATCGGCTCGATCGGCGGTTGCAGCA
This sequence comes from bacterium, assembly GCA_945861295.1. Classification (GTDB taxonomy): domain Bacteria; phylum Chloroflexota; class Dehalococcoidia; order Tepidiformales; family Tepidiformaceae; genus CAMAUF01. The sequence continues at coordinate 3,903 of CAMAUF010000243.1, forward strand.
TCGCCACAGGCTAACGGAGCGGCCGGCCGGGGGCGACAAGGCGGGGGCGGGTGCCGATCATGGAACTGGTCGGAACCGCGCGCCTATCAGCGGTGTAGTACTCGCTGAAATGAACGCCTCGAACTTCGTTTCAATCCGCACCCTCGCGGGCTGGATTTTGATAGGCGCCGCCCTGGTTGCGCTCGCGAATCTCGTCCGCGACGGCAAAGGGTCGCCTTCCACGAGCCCGACCCCGTACCCGCCGGGCTTTAGCGCTCCGGCGGCGCTTGAGCCGTACGGGCTCCCCGTCCCGGCCTCCAAGGTGTTGTT
>CAMAUF010000244.1 GCA_945861295.1 bacterium
CAACGCTTCTTCGACGAACCGCACGGCTGCGCCGAGCGTCTCCGTGATGCTTGGGGCAAAGACGAGTTCGTGGATCCGGCACCCGAAGTCCGGCCGCATAACCCGCTCGCCGGGGGCCGTCCCGATGATGATCCGGATAGATTCTTCGATGTCGTCTATTTCGTGCGTCAACGCTATGCCACCGCCGCCGCTGATGGCCAGCGGGAAGGCCCACCCACGGCCGACTAGTTCGTTCGCCATCGCTCTATCCTCCGATCAACACCGTGCTGACAGCCACGACGGCGCCGGTGGGCGCGTCGGCCGGGTCGTTGCACGTCATGGCGGGGTCGCCCGCGCGGGCCGCGGCTTTGCCGTTGATTTTCACCGTCATACTGCCCATCTGGATCTTGCCCTTGTTGGTGGGCGGTTTTTGGAAGGGCCCGCCTTGCGGCATGTGCGGGGGCATGTTGGTGGCCATGCTCCCCTCGGTGGCCGCCGGCATGCCCATGATTTTGACGTCCATACTGCAGTTCGCGTCGATCGTGCCGTTGAACGGCGACGGCAGCGGCGTCGGCACCGGACCGCCGGGCGACGGGATCATGTAGATGTGGACGTCCACTCCCACCACCTTGTCTCCCTGTTTCGCGGCCGGTTTGCCTGGCACTAGTTGATCTCCACCGTGGCGCCCTTGATGACGGTGCGCCCGGAACCTTGAATGTTGACGTTGATGCCTTTGATATTGACGTCCTTTGTCGCCTTGAGGTCGATGTCACCGAACGCCTCAATCGTGATCTTGTTCGAGGTGGAATCGATCACGATCTTGTTCTTGCCTGTTTTATCGATGATCTCGATCTTCTCGCCGCCCGAGGTATCGTCGAATCGGAGGATGTGGCCGGCACGCGTCTTGATGATGCGCTTATTTACCTTGCCTTGCCCATCCACAGCGTCACTGGCCGGGATCGGCGTCGCATCTTGGCCGTTCCAAAGCCCGCCGATGATGTATGGCCGGTTGAAGTCGCCGTGTTCAAAGCCGACGAGCACTTCGTCGCGGACTTCCGGCGTGAAGTAGAAGCCGCGACCGCCGCCCGTCATCGGAGTCGCCATCCGGACCCAGTCGGACTGCTGACCGGCGTCGAACCAAGGAAAGTAGACCTTGACGCGGCCCATCTTCTCCGGGTCCTTGTTGTCTGAAACAATCGCAATGGCGAGGCCCTGCATCGTCCGGCCCGTCATCGTCTTTCCGGTCTCCTTGCCTACTCCCACCAAGTCGGCCGTCGTGTCCGCCGAGAGACCGCTGATGTTGAAGTGCGAGAGATAGTGGCCACCGTCGTAAACATGGCGGACACTGGTGACGAAATACTCGCCGTTGAACTTGTCCATGTTGGTGATCTTGACCTTGCCGCCGGCCTGCAGATCTGGGTTGCCCATGGCGATCCCGTCGGCGCGAAAGTCGCTGGCCCAAATATCGTTGAGCACCGATCCTGCCACTTCATCGCCCTGTGGCTGCGAATCGATCACCTGGTCCGTGACGAGATACGTGCCAGCCGCTGAAATCGGGCCATACAGTTGGGCGCCAGTCTTGCCTTCACCACCACCCTTCGCGATGGAGAGGCCGGCCCGGGCCTGGCCCAGCACCTCCCGCTTCGCTTTGACGTCCCAGCCACGCACGGTCACGTCCTGCACCTGCGCCCCGACGGTAAAGCGCGGATGAAACTCCAACATCGTCGCCCCCAAGTCGAGTTCGACCGTCGGCTTGCCCAAGTTATCCGCCTTGCGAAAGAGCAACTTGCCGGCGTCGATGGTAAAAATGCGGCCGCTGGCCCGCGCGCGCTCCGAGATGAACTCGAAGTCCGTGACGTTGTCTTGGAAAATCTGGGCATGCACGAACCGCGTTGGGTCCGTCTGCACCTGCAGGCCGTATTCGCCCCCGATCCGCGTGGCGAGGTCGCTGTCCGTAACTTGGGTCCAGTGCCGAGCCTTGGTGGCGTGCTGCATGCGGTGGGAGCGGTCGTAGGCGCGCACGATGAGAAAGTTGTGGTCGTCCTCGCGGAAGTCGCCTTCCACCGCCACGACTTCGCCCGCGAAGATGGGCTTCGCCTGTTGCCGGGCCGTCACGCCGCCCTCGCCCGGGGCATCGCCGGCCTCGATCTTGATGCTCCGGCCGATCCAGCCGGTCGACATCCAGGTCAGGGCTCGGTTGAGTTCGACCGTGCACATGTCGGGCATGAAGAGGTTCGAATCGACTTCGATCCGCTTAACGTCGACCATCATCTCGGTCGCGACTTGGTCGTTGACCTTGAGGACCCATTGCGTGATCAGCGTCTGACGTGGCGGCATCGGCGGCGCCTAATCCACAACCGGGGGCAGCGACAAGACTGTCCCGGGCGTGAGGTGTTTCGGATTGTCGATGTCGTTGTGGGCCGCGATGTGACGCCAGACCGCCGGGTCGCCGTACTCTTCGGTAGCGATGTTATCGAGCCGTTCGCCGTAATGGATGACATGCGTGCGCTGATCCGGCAGACCACCGGAAGTGGGGTTCTGGGCTGGGAAGCTGCGCTGATCCTTGACCTGTTTCATCGTCACGTCCACCGTCGTGCGGACTGGAGTACCGTCTTCGAGGAACAACGTGAAGTTCTGGTTGATGTTTGTGACCACCGCTTCGAAGGACCACACATTGCCCCAAGTGAACCGGCAATGTGGCGGGCGTCCCTTCTTGGTCTTTGGGTCGCGCAGCTTGTCGTTGACCATCGTCAAGTCCCAGAGCTTGTTCGTCTCCTTCCGGACATCGAGGCCGGTATCGGTCGTGTCGAACAGCAACTTGAGCACAAGCGTTGTCGGCTGGCCGCCCTCGAACTCCTGCTTGGGGACATTTGCGCCCTTTTCGTTGGCTGATTTCCAGCTAACCGCTCGCGTAAGCGCATACTCCGTCGGGTTGAATTGGAAGTGGACCTTATCGCTGGTGACTAGGTTCTCGATTATGGCTTTCACTGGCGGCATGACTTTCTCCTCATCGTCCTCTCTGCCGTTCGCGCTCGATCAGCAGGCGGCGGCGGATCACCTGCCAGACTTGGTCAGCCAGCTTATCGACCTCGGTTGAGGCGCCCGCCTTGGTGCCCGACCCGCCGGCGCCGGCGCCTGCCCCGCCCGAGGCGGATCCGGCGGCGGCTTCCATGGTCCCCATGGCGCCTGGCCCGGCCGCACCCGCGCCTTCTCCCGCCGCCGCGCCGCCCATTTGGGCGACAGGCCCGAGGGGTAAGGCGCCCGCCCCCGCGGGATGGCGCACTGCTCCCGCGACGGCGGGGTCAGCCTGGACCCGCATACTCGCGAGCCCACCAGAGGCTACACCCATGGCGGATGCGCTGCGCGTGCCAAGCATGGTCGATGCAGTCCCCGCCTCATCGCCCATGGAGGCTGGCGTGGCGAGCGGCATCTGAGGGACCCCGGCCAGGCTTGGCCCTCCGCCCGGCGTGCCACTCCCGCCGCCGAGCGACGGGTAGGGAATTGGGATCGGCGAGGGCGCTGCGGGCCTCATCGCTACGTCTGGCATCGACGGGATAACCGGCGACGGCGAGCGCGCGATCGTCCCGCCGGGGCTTCCGCCAGCGCCGGTGATCGGAGTGGTGTCCCCGTTGTCGCCGGGCGAGCCTGGTAGCCGGAGGATCATGATCCCGGGCGCAGACCACGGCCCGCGGCCGGACGCAACGCCCGGCGCGATCGCCGTGAGGCTCGGCTGGGTGCGGCGATCTCGTCCGCTCGCCGGCGGCGACGACGCCGGCTCAGTCCGCGCTCGTCCGAGCGGCAAACTCGGCCCTCCGGCGCTGATCGGCCGAGGCGAAGCGCTGTCGGCGACCCGGCCCAGAACGCTGCTGCCGCTGCGGGTCCGGTCACCGGAGGAGAGGCTGACAGGAAGCGCCTGCCCGGGCACGACCGGCCCTTCGCGGCCGCTTGTGCCCCGCCTGCTCTCTCTTTCGATGTCGAAGTCGAAGAGGCGGAAGATGAAGCCGCCCGGCGTTAGGTCAAAGCCCGTTGCAGGCGCCTCCGCGAGCGTAGGCGGCCCCATCCACGGCTCCGTCTGACTCAGCGGCCCCGTGTCGTGACCGCTCCCGATCGGCGATTCCGACCCAGCCGCCGACGGCTCGCGAGCGACAGTCGGGCCCATCTTCGCGACCGCCGGCCGGGCCGGAGTAACCGCGGCGGTTTCGACCGGCGGCGAAGCGGAACCC
>CAMAUF010000245.1 GCA_945861295.1 bacterium
ACGTGAAGAAGCCGGGCCTTTGGCCCGGCTTCTCTTTACGGATGCACGGACAGAGCGGCTAAGGGGCCGCCGGCCGTGCATCCGTAATGGCCGTGCCACCGCCCTCCTGGAGCCCGTCCGGATCGAACGCAGGGTCCAGGCTCTTAGCCACAGCGATCAGCGTGTCGCGGCCAGGGCCTCTGCCGCCCTCGCGCGAATAGCCGCTGACGGAGTAGTACGTGCCATCGGCGCCCGTCCAGTTGATGACGGAGTCGTCGATGTAGCCCCCGGGCGCGGGCTTGTCCGTGCCCCCTTCAGTCCGGTTGACAGAGGCGTTGATGACGTTGCCGTCGCCGTCGGCCAACTCCCAGTAGAGGCTGTATTGGTTGCCCACGGCCTCCGGGACCTTGGCGCACCCTTCTGGAAGTTCGACCGCGCTCAGCTGCGAGTTCGCGACCTTGTAGCCCGCCGGCGCCAGCACATCGCGGAGCCCGCGAGAGGCGAGGTCTGAGGGCTTGAGGTCGATCCTGCGAAGGAAGCAGGCGTCCGAGAAGCTTGGGTCCATCGCCTTCGCGATGGTACGCAGGGTCGAAATTCCGAGCGGCTTCTCGCCACGGTTGCCCGAGACGTTGAACTGCCACTTCCCGTTCGTCCAACTCACGCTGTACTCGTCGATCCAGCCGAGCTGCGGGATCGAGCCCTCCGGGAGCGCGTAGGCGTTCACGGAGATGGAGCCGTTGTACTTGCCGTCGCTTTCGTCGACCCAGTTCGCGAAGAAGCTGCCCTGGTTCTCGAAGGCGACGGGGTTGCAGCTCGCGGGCGGCGTTGTGAAGTAGAAGACTTCGGACGACTGTTCCTTGTAGCCGGCCGGGATGACGTTGCGCGGGTCGCTGATGCCCAGCTTGGCGAGGTCGGCCCAATCGCCGTCCACCTGGCGGTAGAAGCATTCGGCGGGGAGGCCGGGGGTCAGTTGGGCGACGGCCTCGTTCAGCACACCTTCGATGCGCGGGTCTGGGCTATCGGGGGGCCGGATGCTGGTCGAGGCCGCGGGCTCCAGGGTGATGTCGGGGCCGCCCTCGACACCGCCCTTCTGGAGGTAGTAGATGCCAGTGTTGACGTTGAGCTCGAACGCGTAGCCGTTCGACCAGAAGGTCGCCGAGCTGACGAAGCGCACGTTGGCGCCGGGCTTCTCGCGCTGGCGTTGGATGAGCCAAACGTCGAAGCCGGTTTCCTTATGCTTCCAGTTCGTGTTCACGACGACGAAGGTCTCGCCCGGCTTGCCCTCGTCGTCGCAAAGGGACTCAGTCGTGATCGTCGCGGAGACCATGTCGAAGCCGGCGCCGAGCAGCCGCATGGTGAAGTTCGCCTTCGAGAGGTCGAAGCTGTTGCCAGAGACGACGTTCGGCAACGGCCCTTGGCAGTAGTACGGACCAGGGCCGGGATAGATGCTCTTCGCTTGATCCGCCCCCAAGCCTGGCCCGGCGGGCGCCTGCGCCGAGGTGCTCGCAACCCCGCCCCCTTCCGCGCGGGCGACGCCGGGGATGCGGATGGGGCTGTTGGCTGTCTGATTTTGGGACGATGAGGACGTTCCGTCGCCATCGACGGCTGAGGCGACGGCAAAGCCGCCGGCGAACAACGCACCCGCCAGCGCGATGCCTCCGAGGCCGACCGTGTAGCGGGTGATGAGTGAGTGCTTCATCTGTGTGTTCCTCCTTGGGTGTGAAGCGGTTCTGCTGACAGAACGCTGCCTTACCCGTCCATGTTCCCTGATCGCCGCCGAAATCTCTCCGTCTTTCGGCGGAGGGCGCGACCGGCCCTTCGCCAGGCCATGTGCTTACCGTTCGTGAACCTACATCCGGAAGACGCCCCAGCGCGGGTCCTCGACTGGCGCGTGGGCCGCGGCGGCGAGGCCGATCGCGATCGCTTGGCGCGTTTCCAGCGGGTCGAGGACGCCATCGTCCCAGAGCCGTGCGGTACTGTAGTACGGCGAACCCTCCGTCTCGTAGCGCTCCACCGTGGGGCGTTTGAAGGCGGCCTGTTCCTCGGCACTGAGGGCGTCGCCGCGGTCGAGCCGCACCTGGAGCAAGACAGACGCGGCCTGTTCGCCGCCCATCACGCTGATCCGCGCGTTCGGCCACATCCAGAGGAAGCGCGGGCTATAGGCGCGGCCGCACATGGCGTAGTTCCCGGCGCCGAAGCTGCCGCCGATGATCACCGTGAACTTCGGCACGCGGGCGGTCGCGACGGCCGTCACCATCTTCGCCCCGTCCTTGGCGATGCCTGCGTTTTCGTATTGGCGGCCGACCATGAAACCGGTGATATTTTGCAGGAACAGCAGCGGCACGCCGCGTTGACCGCAGAGTTCGACGAAGTGCGCCCCCTTGAGCGCGCTCTCGCCGAAAAGGATGCCGTTGTTCGCGACGATCCCGACCGGGTGGCCGGCTATCCGGGCGAAGCCGCAGACGAGGGTCGTGGCGTAACGCGCCTTGAACTCGTGAAAGCGTGAGCCGTCCACCAGCCGCCCGATCACTTCGCGGACGTCGTAGGCGTGACGCGAATCGGCTGGGAGGATACCGTACAGCTCCTCGGGGTCGTGCTCGGGGGGTTCGGACTCGGTCAGCTCCCAGGCCGGCGCGCCGCGCTTCGGCACGTTCGCGAGGATGCTACGCACGATCTGGAGGGCCTCGCCATCATCCTCCGCGAGGTGGTCCGCGACGCCGCTGATCCGGGTGTGCACATCGGCGCCGCCGAGTTCTTCGGCCGTGCTGACTTCGCCGGTGGCGGCCTTCACGAGCGGCGGCCCGCCCAGGAAGATGGTGCCTGTGCCGCGCACGATCACGGTTTCGTCGCTCATGGCGGGGACATATGCTCCGCCAGCTGTGCACGACCCCATCACCGCCGCGACCTGGACGATGCCCTTGGCCGACATCTGTGCCTGATTGAAGAAGATGCGCCCGAAATGGTCGCGGTCCGGGAAGACGTCGTGCTGCAGGGGGAGGAACGCGCCGCCCGAATCGACAAGGTAGACGCAGGGCAGGTGGTTCTGTTCGGCGACCTCTTGAGCGCGTAAGTGCTTGCGGACGGTGATCGGGTAGTACGTCCCGCCCTTGACGGTGGCGTCGTTGGCGATAACGACGCAATCGTGGCCAGAAACGCGGCCGACCCCCGTCACAATCCCGGCGCTCGGCACGTCGTCTTCGTAGACGCCGTCGGCCGCGAGCGGGCTCAGTTCGAGGAACGACGCGCCTGGATCGAGCAGCCGCGCGATGCGGTCGCGCGCGAGCAACTTGCCGCGTTCCTTATGACGAGCGACGTTCGCCGCGCCACCCGCGAGCGCGGCGCGGTCGAGACGTGCACGCAGGTCCGCGACGAGGCCGAGGTTCCGTTCCCGGTTCGCGCGGAATTGAGGATCGCGCCAGTCGACGCGCGTCGGAAGCACCGGCGTGTCATGCCAATCCATAGACCCGTAGCCTGAACCAACCTGCCCCCAGAGGAAAGCGGCGCCGATTCCTAGACGGCGACGGTCGCGAGCGCGACGGCGGCGCTGACCACCAGCACGGCCATGACGAGCGCGCGGAACCGGCGCGGTTCGACCTTCCGGCCCAGGCGCGATCCGATGGCCCACGCCGGGAACACGGCGACCAGACCAAGGCCCGCGTAGGCCAGCGAACTGCCGCGGACCTCGCCGCCGGCCGCCAGCAACCCGACGGCGATCGTGCTGGAGGCCAAGAAATAGGCCGCCAGGGTGGCGCGGAAGTTCGCCGGCGCGGTTTCTTGGCCTTGCAGGTAGACGACCACGGGCGGCCCGGACATGCTCGTCGACGTGTTCAGCACCCCGGAGATGAAGCCGGCCGCCAAGTCTCCGCGCCGCGAGGCCTTCGCGAACCGCAAGCCACGCCAAAGCGCGACGGTCGAGACGAGGACGACGACGGCGATCATGGCTTTGAGCACCGTCTGGTCGACGGCCAAGATGACGGCGAGCCCGAGCGGCATGCCGGCAACGGAGCCCGCGAACAACCAGCGAAAGAGCCGCCAATCGACCGAGCGTCGCAGTTGGCCGACGATCAGCAGCCCGAGCGCCACGCTGAGCAGGTTCGCGACGACGACCGCCTGGCGTGCGCCGATCACCAGGCTCAGCGGCGGCACGACAAGCAACGAGAAACCGAAGCCGCTGAGCGCTTGGCACAACGCCGCCAAGCCGGTGAGCAAAGCAACC
>CAMAUF010000246.1 GCA_945861295.1 bacterium
GGTGACTGGCACGCGCTGGAGATAGTTGCCGCGAGCGACACTGCGGGCGGCCCGGGCGATGTTCCGGAGCGGGGCCGCGACGCTCTGGGAGAGGGCGAAGCCGAGGACGAGGGCCGCCGCGATTCCGATGAGGCCGGAGAACACCAGTCGCGGGGTCAACTCACGCAAGACCTCGCTCAGGCTCGCCGCCGGTTGAGCGACGATCAGCGCGGCCGCTTCCGTGCCCGGGAACGCCGCGAGGACGCGGGCACTCATCGGGATGGAGACGCAGAGGAGCTCGCCACCGTCCTGCGCCTTCACGGTGCAGCGTTCTGGTTCCCGTGCCGGGTCGTTAGCGGATGGCGCGGATGGCAGGGCAAGATCTTCAACGACCGTGCCCGCGAGACCGGAATTTCCGCTGGCCGCGATGATCCGCCGCTCCCGGTCGATGACGCCGACAGCGGTGCCTTCGGAGATGCCACTGTTGGCGCCGCTCGATTCGAGGAACTTGCGGAGGACGACCAGTAGGTAGGCGCCTTCCGGCGGCGCTGTGCTGGCGCTGACTGCCGCTTCGACTTCGAACTGGGCTTGGCGGTCGAGCAGCGCGGCGACATCTTCGAGGTTGGTGTAGGAAATGGAATCGCGATACCCACCGAGCAGCAGGAAGAGGCTCAGGGCCGCGAGCCCCAAGGTGACCACGATCACGGTCAGGTAGGAGACGAAGAGCCGGACTTGGAGCGTGTCCACCGAGACCGGCCTCCGAACTTAGGACGAAGCGTCGACCAGCTTGTAGCCCACGCCGCGGAGCGTTTCGATCGAAACTCTGGCCGCGGTCAACTTTGACCGCAGGTGTTGGACGTGGACATCGACCGTGCGGGTTTCGCCCGCGTAGTCGTACCCCCAGACGGATTCGAGGAGTTGCTCGCGGGTCAGGGCGATGCCTGAGTTCTCAACGAACGCCGTCAGGAGGTCGAATTCCTTCGTGCGGAGCGTGAAGATCTGGTCGTCGATTCGGGCTTCGCGCCGAGCCTTGTCGACGCTGAGGTTGGCGACGGTGATGGCGTTTTGGGGCCGCCGTCCGCCTTCGAAGCGCCTGAGGATGGCCTTGACGCGGGCGACCATCTCGCGCGGATTGAAGGGCTTGGTCATGTAGTCGTCGGCGCCGAGCTCTAGGCCCACGATCTTGTCAACGTCCTCGCCGCGAGCCGTCACCATGAGGATAGGGACATCGCTGAGTTTGCGGAGCTCGCGGCAGACCTCGAACCCGTCCATGCCGGGCATCATGATGTCGAGGATCACGAGGGCGGGCGGCGTTTGGACGAACCGCGCAAGCGCGTCCCGGCCACTCGCGGCGCCGTCGACCGTGAATCCCTCTTTCTGCAGATAGAGGATCGCCAGGTCACGGATGTTCTCTTCGTCGTCGACCACCAGGATGCGATGCACCACGCGAACCTCGTCAGGGCGCTCGGGCCCGGTCGTAGTATGCGCCGGGGGCTCCGCGTTCGCCACCCGGCTTGTGACCGGGTCGGGGTTGGCGAAACGGGAGCCCGCGGCGGCGGAGAGGGGGCCTGGCCAGCGGCGGCCGTACTTTCGCGCGCTGGCCGGGTTGCTTTCGAGGTTGCCCGCGGCCTGTTACGGGGGGATGGCCTTGGCGCAAACAGCCTGTAAACAGGGCGCCCCGCGGCGCGGGCGTTAATGTTACGTTAATTGCCTCGCTCGAACCTGCGTCAAAGGGAGAGACCCGAATGGGCCCCACTACACGGAGGAACCACATGGATTTGAGCCGATGGAAGCGGAACGGCTTCCGAATCTTGGCCATCACGGCCGTTTCAGTGTCGTCGTTGGCGCTTGTCGCCTGCGGCGACGACGACGACGAGCCAGCCCCGTCTGCGACCACGGCGGCGGCGACCACGGCGGCGGCGAGCGCCACCGCCGCGACGACGGCCACCAAAGCCGCCGGTATCGACTACAGCAAGCTCAGCGGCGAAGTGAAGTCCGACGGTTCGTCGACCGTGTTCCCGATCTCCGAGGCGGTCGCCGAAGAGTTCAGCAAGGTCGCCAAGAACGTGAAGGCGAACGTCGCGTTCTCCGGCACGGGCGGTGGCTTCGAAAAGTTCTGCCGCGGCGAGATCCAGATCGCGAACGCCTCGCGCGCCATCAACCAGAAGGAAAAGGACGCCTGCGCGGCGGCCAAGGTTACCGATATCGTCGAGCTGCAAGTCGCGGTCGACGCGCTCACCGTCGCGGTTCACCCCCAGAACACCTGGGCGAAGTGCATCACGCCGGAGCAGCTCCAGGCCCTCTTTAAGGACGGCGGCGCCAAGAAGTGGAGCGACATCGACCCCACTTGGCCGGCTGACACGATCAAGTTCTACTACCCGGGCACTGACTCGGGCACCTTCGACTACCTGAAGACGTCGATCATCGACGGCTATGGCGGTTCGGCGGCCACTCCGCCCCTCAAGCATCGCGGCGACGGGACCGCCTCGGAGGACGACAACGTCCTTCTCAAGGCGATTGAAGGCGACAAGAACGCCATCGGTTACTTCGGCTTCGCGTATTACCAGGAAGCCGGGAACAAACTGAAGGCGCTTGAAATCAACGACAAGGGCAAGGGCTGCGTCGGCCCGACCCTCGACTCCGCCCTCAAGGGCACCTACACCCCGCTCAGCCGCCCGCTGTACATCTACACACGGCAGGGCCTCCTCCAGGAGAAGCCGGAGGTCCTTGGCTTCGTGAAGTTCTTCCTCGATAACGCCAAGGCGCTCGTCAAGGAAGTCGGCTACGTTAACCTCGCCGACGACAAGGCGAAGGCCGAGGCCGCGAAGATCGAAGCCTACCTGCCGAAGTAGACGGCAGCGAAGGATTCGCGCCAGATTGACGCGAGGGAGGGGCCGTCCGCCTCTCCCTCGCGCACTTCCAAATAGGCGGAGACTCTAGGCCCGGCCTCGGCCCTTCCGCTTTTTCTCGTTGAGGCCATCACCGGCGGGCCGGCGGGCCGCTCAATCGCGGAAACGGGGGTGAATTGTCATGGCAAGCCAACCGTCGATACCGGCCGCCGGCGAACGCCCGGAGGGCGCCGCCCTTGAGGCCCTGATGCGGAACAGCTTTCTGAAGCGGCCGTTCGAGCGCCTTATCCTGCTCTCGTTGGTTGCCTGCGCCCTCGTCTCCGTCATCACCACGGCCGCCATCGTCTTCACGCTCTTTGGGGAGACGGTGGCGTTTTTCGAAGAGGTCTCGCCAGCCCAGTTCTTTGGCGACCGGGAGTGGGCGCCCCAGCTGCTTCAGCAGTACGGGATCTGGGAACTCGTCATGGGCACGGTCAACGTCGTCTTCTGGTCGATGGTGTTCGCGCTGCCGCTCGGGCTCGCGGCGGCGATCTACCTGAGCGAGTACGCACATCCACGGACGCGCAAGGTGCTGAAACCGCTGCTCGAAGCGCTCGCTGGCGTCCCAACGGTCGTCTACGCCTTCTTCGCGTTGACGTTCGTCACGGAGGATGTCCTGCGGCCGCTCCTCGGTACGGAACGCGTGCCGATCTTCAATTCGCTGGCCGCCAGTCTCGTCATGGCCATCATGATCCTGCCGACGATCGCCTCGGTCTCCGAAGACGCGATGTCCAACGTCCCGCGGGCGCTGCGTGAAGCGGCGTACGGGTTGGGGGCGACGAGGCTGGAGGTGGCGACGAGAGTCGTCTTCCCGGCGGCGCTGTCGGGCATCCTCGCCGCGATCCTACTCGCGGTCGCCCGCGTCGTCGGAGAGACCATGATTGTCGCGGTCGCGGCCGGTTCGACGCCGAATCTGACGCTCGATCCGCTCCAGAGTATCCAAACAATGACGGGCTACATGTTGCAAATTGGGACGGGAGATGCTGCCCGCGGTACGATCGACTACAGCTCGATCTTCGCCGTGGCGACGATGCTCTTTCTGATGACGCTGCTGCTCAACATCGGCGCCCACCTCATCGTCAACCGCTTCCGCGAGGTGTACGACTAATGCACGTTTCACCTCCTGAGAAACCGTTCAGCCTCCACGCGACGGGCGCGGTGGCCCGCCGGCAGGCGGTCTCACGCGGGTCGCGTTGGGTTCTGTTGGGCGCGACGGCCGTCTCGATCGCCGTGCTCTTCATCCTCGCCTACAGCGTGATCTCCGTCGGCGGCGACAAGATCTCCGTGAATTTCCTGACGAACTAT
>CAMAUF010000247.1 GCA_945861295.1 bacterium
AGGGGGACGATGTACAGGATACTGAACAGGACGATCCAGACGACGTCGACGAAGTGCCAATAGAACGAACAGGCTTCGACGGCTTCGTGTTTCGCCGCGCTGAATTGCCCACCGAGCGACCGCATCAGGCAGACGAACATGAAGATGACGCCGCCGGCGACGTGTGCGCCGTGGAAGCCTGTCAACGTGTAGAAGGTCGTGCCGAAGACGGTGTCGCGCGCCTGGAAGGTGAGCTGCGAGTAGTCGTACATCTGCATGCACAGGAAGGCGCCGCCGAGCGCGATCGAGAAGATCAACCAGCGGATGAGGGCTGAACGGTCGCCGCGTTGGATGGCGAAGACGCCGAGCTGCATCGTGACGGAGCTGAGCACCAGCACGGCCGTCGCGATTAGCGGGAGCACCCACTCCAACTCTAGTTCGGCGGTGGCGCTGGAAGCCTTCCCGGCCTCCTTGAGCGCTTCAAGCGTCTCGATCGGGGGCCAGGCCACGGAATCAGCCCGGGCGATGAAGTAAGCGGCGAAAAGGCCGCCAAAGAACATGACTTCCGAGGCGACGAACATGATGAAGCCGAGCATCCCATTGCTGAGCTCCTGGCGATGTCCGACTGCGGCTCCGTGTGCTGCCATCGTGTGCTTCCTTTCCGTCTTGGCTTAGTGGCGCGGCCCGCCGGTCAGGCCATGGCGGAGGTCGTAGAGCGGCCGCTCCGAATAAACGGGCGGGATCTCGTCGAAGTTGTGGATGGGCGGAGGCGAAGAGGTCGCCCATTCCAGCGTGTTTGCGTTCCATGGGTCGTTGGGCTGATCTTTCGGCCGCAGGAACGCCGCTACGACCGCGACCAGGAACGGGATCATCGAGACGGCGATGAGGAAGGCGCCCGTCGTCGCCAACATGTTCAGGGTTTGCCACTGCCCATAGTCGTTGTAGGACGCGATCCGGCGGGGCATGCCATCGAGGCCCAAGAGGTGCATCGGGAAGAAGGCGAGGTTCATCCCGATGAACATCAGGGCGAAATGGAGGCGGCCGCAGGTCTCGTTCAGCCGGCGCCCAAACATCTTGGGGAACCAGTAGTAGAAGCCCCCGAAGACCGCGAACACGGACCCGCCAAAGAGCACGTAGTGGATGTGCGCGACGACGAAGTAGGTGTCATGCAGCGCGAAGTCGACCGGCACGGCGGCGCTGAAGGTGCCGTTGATCCCGCCGAGCAAGAAGAGGCTCACGAAGCCTAAGGCGAAGAGCATCGGCGCTTCGAAGCTGATCGAGCCCTTCCACAGCGTCGCCATCCAGTTGAAGATCTTCACGCCGGTGGGGATGCCAATCATGAAGGTCATGAACCCAAAGAACGGCTTGAGCACCGCGCCGGTCGTGAACATGTGGTGCGCCCAGACGCTGAACCCGATGCCGCCGATGCCGATCGTGGCGAAGACGAACGCCTTGTAGCCAAACAACGGCTTTCGCGAAAACACCGGGATGATCTCGGAAACGATGCCCATGCCCGGCAAGATCATGATGTAGACGGCCGGGTGGGAGTAGAACCAGAAGACGTTTTGCCAGAGGACGACGTTTCCGCCGCCGTTCGGGTCGAAGAAGGCCCCGCCGAAGTTTCTATCGATGTAGAGCATGACCAAGGCCGCGGCCAACACCGGCGTGGCGAGCAGCTGCAACAGGGCGGTGATCAGCATCGTCCAGCAGAAGATCGGCATCCGGAACATGGTCATGCCGGGCGCACGCATCCGGATCATCGTCACCAGGAAGTTAGCGGCGCCAATGGTGGAAGAGACGCCCAAAATGAGGACGGCGATGATCCAGAGGTCCATGCCGGTGCCCGTTTGGCGCGAGAGCGGGCTATACGCCGTCCAGCCAGCCGCGGCCGAGCCGCCGTTCATGAGGAACCCAGCGAACATCAGGAGGCCGGCCGGCGGCACCAGCCAGAACGAGAGCGCGTTGATGCGCGGGAACGCCATGTCGAGTGCGCCAATTTGAAGCGGCACGAAATAGTTGCCGAAGCCCGCCCACACCGGGATCACGAAGAGAAACAGCATCGCCGAAGCGTGCATCGTAAAGATCTGGTTGTAGGCGTAGTTGCTGACGAAGTCGTTGTTCGCTACGGCGAGCTGTGTCCGCACCAGCAACGCCAGGATTCCCCCGACGGCGAAGAAGAACATCGTCGTGTAGAGGTAGAGGATACCGAGCTTCTTGTGGTCGACTGTGGTGATCCAGTCGAGGATCGCCGGACGCGTGTACGTTCCATGGTGCGGGACTGCGATCGATGCCATGTGTCTCCTCCATGGGCGCTTGGTCGCCCGGATCGCCGTCTCCGGCAGGTGGAGGGCCAGCCGACGGCTGAGCCCTTGGCGTTGTCGAAGGGCCTAGCGGCCAGCTGCCGCCGCTTTCTCCGGCTTCGTGTTAGCCGCGAGAAACGCGTCGAACTCCGCTCGCGTAACGACTTTGAGCGTGAAGCGCATCAAGGCGTGGTTCAGGCCGCAGAGCTCCGCGCATTGGCCCCGGAACACGCCGAGTTCGTTCGCCGTGACCGCGAACGCGTTGTCCCGCCCTGGGACCACGTCGAGTTTATACAGGAAATCCCTGACATAGAACGAGTGGATCACGTCGTTAGACTTGAGCTTGAACTCGACTTTTTCGCCGATCGGGATGACGAGTTCGGGTTCCTTGTCGGCCGTCCCAATGATCTCGACTGTCCCGGTCGCGCTGGCGTTCCCGCCCTTGCCGGCATCGTTGAGGTTATAGGTGAAGGCCCATTGGTACTGGAAGCCCTGGACTTCGACCGTCAAGTCAAGCGGGTCGGCATCGTCTTCGATGTCGACCAGGACGACGAACGAGAAGACGAAGAGCACCAGGACGATGACGACAGGGATGGTCGTCCAGATAATTTCGAGGACGTTGTTGCCGTGAATTTGCTTGGGTTCGATGTCGTCGCGTTTCCGGTAGCGGATCAGCGCGAACACGAGCGCCCCTTCAACCGCTACGAAGACGACGACGGCTATCGCCAGCACGAGAAGATAGAGGTCATGCATCTTGCCGGCCTCTTCGGTGATGCCCGTCGGCTGCCCGCTCGCGTCGGCGGCGGCCACCGAAACCGAAAGGATGGCCAAGAGGGCGAAGAACGAGGCGAAGGCGGTCCGAAAAGTCCAGCGCCGAGCGGCGTTGCGCATCTGTACGTTTCCCCTTCAAGCTCCGCCACCCGTCAGCGACCCATGGCGGGCCAGGCAGTTCCTCACCATTCTTGGCCTGGTCAGGCTTGCCTTCAACGTGGCTTTGCCCGGCCCGCCAGTCGCTTGTGAAGGACTGCGCAATCGCCATTTATAGGGCCGGCTACCGGGCCAGTCAAGGAATGGATAAGGCGTGTAAACACTCAGGCCGCCCCTCCGGAGCCAGCGGTGTGCGACACTCCGGGGATGAAGCGGCCCACTTGGCTACTTGCGGCTGGCCTTGGGGCGCTTGCGGCCCTTTCGCCCTCGGTTGTCTTGGCACACGGGGCCGGTCCCGCGGCGCCGACTTTTCCTGGCATCCTCGCCCAGTGGGAGTTCGACCCTCTTTTTGTCATCCCGATGATGGTGATCGCCTGGGCTTACGCCGCCGGGGTCGGGAGAGTCCGGCGAAGAACGCCGCGCTCGCCCTTTCCTCGGCGCCGTATTGGTTTCTTTTATGGCGGCATTGCCGTCGTTGTGATCGCGATCGCCTCGCCCGTGGCCCGCTACGATACCGACCTTTTCGCTGTCCACATGATTCAGCACATGTTGCTGATCAGTCTGGCGGCGCCGCTGATCGCCCTCGGCGCGCCGATCACCCTGGCGCTTCGCGTCGCTTCGCCCCAGACGCGAAAGGCGATCCTCTTGCCGATCCTCCACAGCCGGATCGCGCGAGCCATCTCGTGGCCGGTGTTCACCTGGGCTTTTCTCACCGGCACGCTTTGGATTACGCACTTCTCGCCTCTGTTCAATGAGGCGCTGGAAAACGAATGGCTGCATCGCGGCGAACACGTTTGGTACCTCACGGCGGCGTTGCTCTTCTGGTGGCCCGCGGTGGCGGCCGACCCGGGCCCGTGGCGGTTGAGCCACGTCCTGCGGCTCCTCTACGTCTTCCTGCAGATGCCGCAGCAGTCGTTGCTCGCCAACACCATCTACAACGCCCAGAACGTCATC
>CAMAUF010000248.1 GCA_945861295.1 bacterium
CCACCAGCGATCTCGGCCGGGCCGTCGCCACGGCCGGGATCGCGCTCGCGGGCAAAGGCCTGGCGCCCTACGTCGACCCAGACCTTCGCGAGCTGCATTACGGCCAATGGGAGATGAAGAAGGACGCCGAGATCCGCCGCGACGACCCGGCCCAGCATAAGCTCATGCGCGATGAGGACCCCGCCTGGCAGCCGCCCGGCGGCGAGGACCTCGGCCGCGTGCGGACGCGGATGGCGGACGCCTTCCGGCGACTCGTGAGCCGCACCCCATCGGGCGATGTCCTCGTCGTCTCCCACGGCACCGCGTTGAGTTGCCTCTTCGCGGAACTGCTCGGGATGCCCACGGACCACGCCCTCCGCATGGCCCCCGCGAACTGCGGGCTCTCCCGGCTCGATGTCGCCGGCGGGCGTGTGTACCTCGCGCTCTTCAACGACGTCTCGCACCTCGACGGCATCTAAACGAGAGAGCGTGCCCCTCGCCCCGCCAAACGGCCCGCCTCCTATACTGAGGCGTCGATGGCCACAGACTTTGACGAACAGACCGCATTTGAGGCTGCCCGTGCTGGCGACATCGCCGCGTTCCGGCTGTTCGTGCGCGCCTATGCCCCGCTCCTCTACGAGGTCGCCGTCATGGTGGTTGGCCATCCGGGGCGCGCCGTCCTCTTGACCAGCGACGCGCTCCGGCGCGCCGTCGCCGCAATCCCCGCCGCGCCAGTGGGCGAAGAGCCGGCCGGATGGTTCGCGGGCCAGCTCTGGCCGCTTCTGGGCGCGGCCGCCGCGCATGGCGACCTCGTCCCAGCCTCCTCTCGCGGCGTGGTTGAAGGCGCCCTCGCCGCATTAGGCTGGCAACGCCACGCGATGCTCGACCTCATCCTGAGGCATGGCTTCGGCGCACCCGAACTCGCGGCGGCGGTCGGTATATCCCCGGCGGGCGCCGCGAGCGTCCGAGACCGCCTGCCCGGCGCGATGTCCGCCCGGATCACCAAGGCGGGCGGCCTCGCCGATGCTCTCGAACGGTATAGCGTGCTGCCCTCGCCTCCCCTCGCCGCCGGAGTCATCGACGGTTGGTTACGCGATGTCGGCCGTTGGATGTCCCGGACCCCGGTCGTGACAACTGGGCCAATCCATATCCATACGGAGGAAGCATCGACGGCGGCCAGTGGCCCCGGCCGGGGGCGCGGCATCGGCGTGGTTGCGCTCCTCGTGGCGGCGGGCGTACTCCTCGGCCTCGCCCTGTTCGTCCCAGCCAGCCCCGTTGCCGTCACCCGGGGCCGCGATGGGCCTTTAGTGATCCTCCCCGCGCTGCCTCCGCCGACCCAGCCCGCCTTCGCGACGCCTCTCAGCAGAGGCACGGCAACCCGCGCACCCACGCGGACGCCAACCGCCGCCCGCACCTCCACGCCGACGGTCTCGGCCGGCGCCCCAACAGCGGCGCCGACCCGAACCGCGACGGCCGGCACCGGCGCCACGCGGACCAGCACGGCGACTACCTCGACCCGCACGCCCACCGCCACACCCCCGGGCGCGGGCACGCCAACGGTCACGCCGACGGTGGCTGTCACCGCCGCGCCCACGGCGACGCCGACCGTCTGCGTGCCCGCCCTCCAAGCGAACGTGACCATGCTCCGTATCGCGCCGGGCGACGCCACCTTCTTCCTCGTCTTCAACCAGTCGTTCTGTGGCGGACCGGCGCCGTTCAGGGTCGAGACGGACGTACCGTGGCTGCGCGTCGAGCCCGCATCCGGGTCGATCGGGCCGGGCCAGAACGTCGCGGTCACCGTCAGCGCCGACCCGCCAACCGCTGCCGGGACCTACTCGGGGACGGTCCGCGTTGTCGGCCCGGCGAACGCCATCACGGTCATCGTCGTAAGCGTCCGCTAAGTTCCCCGCTCGCACCGCGCCGACGCTGCGGAGGCTCCGCAAGGTCGGGCGGATCGCCGGCTTGGCCCCATGCCGAAGGCTACGGTAGACTCAGCTCTTGCGGCCCGTGCCTCGCACGCGCCGCCAATGCACGCACGGAGTGGGCCCTATGCCGCAGTTTCCTTCGACCGACTACTTTCAATCGCTCGCCAAGCTGCTGAATGAATCCGATTCCTTCAAACGGCTCGGCACTTGCGACTGCGAGATGGGCGTCCAGGTCGGTGAACGGATCTGGGAAGTCGACTTCGAGGCCTTCGAAGTCAGCCAGATCCGCGAGATTAACGCCGAACGCGCCGCCGCCCTCGATTTTGTGCTCGTCCAGCCTCCTGATGCCTGGAAAGCGATGATCGAGGACATCGAAGCGAATGGCCGCGCCACGCATGACTTCACGCTGAACTCGCTCGACCTGCGCAGCGAGACGGAGTTCGCACGCGGCAAGGACTACCACCGCCGGGACGCCTTCTACCGTTTCAACCAGACGCTCCAAGATTACTTCGACATGTCGGCCAAGGTGCAGACGACGTTCGCGAACTAACGGCGGCGCGCCCTCCGGGGCGCCGCCACCGGCTGCGGTTGCAGGTGCACAAACCCCGATTCGCGGATGATCGGGCTGAGGTTGCGCAGCGCCGCCGCCAATGCCTCGCCGACTTCTTCGCTCAGCCTTGCCGTCAGCGCCTCGAACCGAAACGTGCGATGCAGCCGCCGCCAGCTTGCCGTCCACACTTCCAGTTCCCAGTCCGGCCCGAGGACTGGGATGATCTCGCCGGCCGCGGCAGCGATGGTGGCAGCGGCTAGGTCGTTCACTTCAGGGTCCGATTCGAAGTGGAGGCCGAGTTCGACTACGCTGCGGGAAGGCTGCGGCTGAAGCTCGAAGTGGATCGCCGGGTTTGGGTAGCGATACTGGAGCGTCGTCCACATCAGCTTTCGCGTCAGCTCGGGCGGCGGCGCCCCCAGCTCCGCCAAAGCCCGCTCCTCGCAGAGAAAGACGAATTCGCCCGCTTTCATCGCTGCCGTCATGCCTGCCGCAGAGCGTAACCGGCAACGCCCCAAGTCCCAAGTCTCGTCAACCCCGAGGCTGGACCTTGCGGAACAGCCCCCAGAGCGCGACATCGTAGCCGCTCTTCAGCGCCGCGCAGACGACGAACGGCGCGCCGCCCCAGAGGCCGAACAGCGCTCCGCCCAGGCTCGGCCCCGGCGTCGAGGCTAGGCTCCGGGTCAGCCCCGTATAGGCCGCCGCCGCGGCCCGCTCCTCCGGTTCGACCACCGAGACGACGAGCGTCTGGCGCGGCGGCACGTCCATCTGCGAAAGAAACGACCGCGCCAGCAACGCCCCAATCGCCAGCGGGGCCGTCGGCGCGAACGCCACCAGCGCCAGCAACGCGTTCGACGGCAGGTGCGTGAACACCATCGTGTTGACTAGGCCGAACCGCATCGAAAGTCGCGCCGAGAGCAGGAACGAGATCGCCTGCAAGAAGCTCGCCGCGAAGAAGACCGCGCCCGTCACCGCCGGGTCGAGGTCGAACTCGCGCAGGAGGTACAGCGCGATGATGCTCTGCACCACGATCCCGCCCGCGAACGAATCCGTCGCGAAGAGCGCCGAAAGCGTCCAGACGCGCCCCTTCGAGGGCCCGAGGCCGCTTCGCCTCGCCCCCGCCGGCGCGCTCAGCTCAGCCGATTGCGGCAAGCGACGCACCAGCGCCCATGTCAAGACCCCGATCAGCGCGTAACCGGCGAAAAACAGGCGAATCGCGCCTTCTTCGGAGAGCCCCGTCAGTTCGACCACGCCCGTCAGCCCTGTGACCAACGCCCCGAACCCGCCCGCTAGCGACCCCGCCACGTTGAACCGCGCGAACAGCCCGACGCGCCCGGCCGGCCCCACCTCCTGGGCCAGGATCGCCTGCTCAATCGGCAGAAACGCCGAGACATCGCCCGAAGTCGGGTTCGCCGTCCCCAGAAACGCCACTACCAACAGCGCCGGGAACGCGGTGCTCCCCGCGTAGCCGAGGCCCGTGGCGACGGCGAGCAGCGCACCCCATACGAGCAGCCGGCGCCGCCCTACGGATTCCACATAGCGGCCGACGAGATAGGTCGCGCCCGCCGTGCCGATGAGGGCCGCCGTGCCGAGCAGGCCGACCTTCCAGGCGGGCATGCCGAGCGCGACCGCATACCGCGCGATTAGGATCGCCATCATGCCATCGCC
>CAMAUF010000249.1 GCA_945861295.1 bacterium
CTAATCGCGAGCGAAATCCACGTCGCGATGACACGCCTGAGCCAGCACCCGGAGGTCGAATCACTCCATTTGTACAACGACGACCTCGCGCTCGTGGTCGCGCCGGGACACCCGTTCGCGGCGCGCGGGCGCGTCCTCATGGCGGAAGCGGGCCGTGAACCGTTCTTGTTCTTCGAACGGAACTCGAGCTACCACGGGCTGATCTACTCCATGTTCCTGCGAGCCGGTGTCGTCCCTGAGTCCGTGATGGAACTCGACTCGATGGAGGCGACCAAGCACATGGTTGAGGCTGGACTTGGCATCGCGATCTTGCCGGTCGTCTCGATTGCGCGCGAAACGGGCACCGGCACCCTCGTCAAGGTCGACATCCGGGACATGGAGCAGCCCGCGCAACGGGAGGTCGGGCTGCACGTCATGCGGAACCGTTCGGTCGCCCCGCCGCTCCGTGACTTCCTCAAGCTCTTGGTGACGGAGTACGGCGTCCAAAACCCGTTCGAAGCCCGCGAGCCGGGCGGGGAGCGCTAGGGTGCCCACCATCGCCCTGCGTGGCGCCCACGTTTGGGACGGCGTGGCGCCAGGCCCGCTTGAGGCGACAGTCGTGATCGACGGCGTCGGCATCGCAGGCATTGGCGCGGACCTCGGAGCGACCGAAACCATCGATATTTCCGGGCTGACGCTGATCCCCGGCCTTATCGAGGGCCACGCGCACCTCTGCTTCAACGCGGCGCCCGACTGGCGGGCCGTCTACGACAGCGACTCGCCGGCGCGGATGCTGCTCCGGATGCAGGCCAACGGGCTGCGGATGCTCCGGGCCGGCATCACGACGGTGCGGGATCTCGGCGCTCCGACGGACCTCTCGGTCGCGCTACGGGACGCGATCGCCGAAGGCCTCGCGGCAGGCCCGAGCTTGCGTGTGGCCGGCGCCCCCATCACCACGACGGGCGGGCACTGCCACTTCATGGGCGGCGAGGCCGATGGCGAACTCGAACTGCGCAAGGCCGTGCGCGAGCACGTCAAAGCCGGCGTCGACTGGATCAAGGTCATGGCGACCGGCGGCAACATGACCCGGGGCACGAATACGTACGCCGCCCAATACACCGTTGAGGAGCTACGGGCCGTCGTGGAAGAAGCGCATCGGTTGCGCAAGCGCGTCGCCGCCCACTGCCACGGCACCGCCGGCATCCGCGTCGCCGTCGCCGCGGGCGTGGATTCGATCGAGCACTGCAGCTTCTCGGCGCCCGGCGGCATCGATTTCGACCGGGACCTTGTCGTGGCCATCGCCGCCGCGGGCATCGTCGTCTCGCCGACGGTTTCCGTCGGCTACCGTCTTTGGGCCGACGACGGACTGCGCCAGCGCCGGGCGGAGGTGATGCGCGCGATCCTCGCGGCGGGGTGCGCCGTCGCCATGAGCACGGACTGCGGCATCCCGCGCGTCCCGCACGAGGCGCTTGCCGGCGGGATGGAAGTGATCGCGGAATTGGGGGGGATAGCGCCAGTCGACGTCCTGAAGCTCGCCACCAGCACGGCCGCCGGCCTGCTGGACCTGGGCGACCGTGGGGCCATCACGCCCGGGCTACGCGCGGACCTGGTCGCGGTTGAGGGCGACCCGACCCGCGACCTCGCGGCCCTCTCGCGGGTCCGGCTCGTCGTCGCGGGCGGCGAGGTCGTCTTCGACGAACGGCGCAAGGTCTGAATCGACCGCTCGCGTGCGCGGCCATACACTCCCGCATATGAAGTCAAGCATCGTCCTCGCCGCTGGTATGTCGACACGGATGGGCCAGCCCAAGGCCCTTCTCGATTGGGGCGGCATGCCGCTCGTCTGCTATCAGGTCCAACAGCTCCGCCTGGCGGGGCTCGATGAGGTCATCGTCGTCCTGGGCTACCGTGCCGACGAGGTCCAACGCCAAATGAAGACGGCCGATTGCCGCGTGATGCTGAATCCGCGCTACCAACACGGTCGCGCCGGCTCGCTGCGGATCGGCGTTAAGGCCGTCAACCGCGACTCCGACTGCATCGTGCTGATGAGCGTCGATCAACCCCGCCCCGCATCGCTGATCAAGGAACTGTTGGCGGCTCACGGGCCCCAGTTCATCGCTACCCGCCCCGAGTTCGAAGGCCACCACGGACACCCCGTTGTCCTGGCCGGTTCACTGCGCCCTGAGCTGCTCGCCGTGACCGACGAGGAGGACGGCCTTCGTGGCATCCTTCGTTCGCGCGTGAAAGAGGTCCAGGACATCCCCTCAACCCCGCTTTGCCTCGTCGATTTCAATTCGCCGGAAGAGTACGCCGAGGCCCTCGCGCAATATGGCCCCGTCCCGGCGTGAGGCCGAGGTCCGTTGAGCCCGCCGGCTGGCTCAAGGCCGTCATTTTCGACCTCGACGAGGTCCTCCTGGCGCGCGACCGCGCCTGGTCGTTCGCCATCGAGCAGGCTGTGCTCTCGGTGACGGGCGCGCGCATCCAGCCCGCCGGACACGCCGGCGGATACCGGAACCGGCCCTGGCGCCATATCTTGAGCGTCTTGGTGGAGGATCAACGGGATGCGGCGCGCTGCGAGGAACTCTGTCGCGACATGTACGCCCGCAGCGCCATGAAACATCTGCTGGTGGCCGAGGGCTTGGGTATGGCTCTGGACAAGCTGCGCGGAGCGCGTATCGACATGGGCGCCGTTTCGCGAGAACCACATCGCCTCGCGCTGAGCCAACTGGAGTCCACTGGCCTCGAACGCTTCATCGCGGTGCTCGCCGGGACACCGGAGGGCGAATCCTGGGATGCGGGTGCACGGGTGGGGCAGTGTCTGTCGTTCCTGGGCCGCGAACCGGCGGCCGTGGCGTACGTCTCTGGTGACCCGTTTGACCTGCGGGCGGCGGCACGGCTGGGCCTCGCTTGCGGCTGGGCCGCCTGGCCCGCCGGGGAGGATACGGGCGGCTTCGCGACCGTCCCTACACCGGCACAGCTCGCCGCACTCGCCACGCTCTTGGCGCCGCGTTGAAGCCGACCTCAGCCGTTGACGGGTTCGACCATCTGATGCCAGCCAGGGCAGAACGTTTTGGGCCGCCCGGAGAGGAACCGGAGCGAGCAGGCCGGGCATTCCACAATCTTCCGAATCATCTTGCGCCTCACTTCGTCACTATGGATCGATGTGATTCTCCTATGGCTGGGGGAAGGCGTGGTAGGCTGATCTTCCGAGTTCCGGGCCTACGAGCCATAGCCTAACGCTATGGAAGTAGCGAGACCATGTAACAACCAAGGCGTCAGGCGCTGCCCCGCACCTGTTCAAGCAGTTCGTCGTCCCTGGAAAAGTCGAAGCTATAGGCTGCATGGCCTTCCGTCTGGAACCAGCTATAGGAATCGGCGAGCCCAGAGGCAAGGCCGAACTTGGGCGCCCAGGCGAGGTGGGCCTTCGCTTTTTCGATCGAGAACACTGCCCCGCCGCGATACCACTCCGCCCAGTGCAAGATCGGCGGCCGGATGGTCTTGGCAAGCTCCCGTGACACGTACACAAGCTCAGCTTCCTTGCCCACGACCATGCCCATCAGCCGGAGGTAGGCGGCAATTCCGGCGAACTCGCCGCCGTTGACGTTGTAGATCTCGCCGCGCGAGCGGTCCGTTTCGATGACGGCGCACATCGCCGCCGCGACATCATCGACGTGGACCAGGTGCACGAACGGGAGGCCATCGCCGGACACGAGAATCGGGCGCCCCGCCCCGAGACGCGCGAAGAAGGTGTGCTCCCGTGGCAGCGGGCTGTGCGGCCCAAGCGTATGCCCGACGCGCAAGCTCGTCGCCGGGAAGCCGTTCGCCGCAAACTCGGCCATCAGCAATCGCTCGCAGCGGATCTTGCCGGCGCCATAGCCGTGCGACGGGTTGAGCGCCTCATCCGCTTCGACCGCGTGCGTTTCCGTGACCGGCTGGACGTCGTGCCACGGGTAGACGGCCGTGGAACTCGTGAAGACGTAGTGCTCCACACGCCCGCGGAAGAGCTCAATCATCGGCTCGACGTCTGGCAGTTGAAACGACGTGTTGTCGAGCACGGCATCAAATTGGTCGCGGACAGGCCCCAGGATCTCCGCGATGACGCCGGGCACGCGCCTAT
>CAMAUF010000250.1 GCA_945861295.1 bacterium
CGCCATCGTCGCCGGCCTCAACCGGCTCGGCCTACCGCCGTTCGAGTTGTCCGTCGACGAAGTGGCGCGCGGCGGCCTGCGCGCGAAGTACCTGCGGGTCACCCTCTCCCAGGAACGCACCTACCAGCCTCCGGAGATGCGAGCCATGGTTGTGGCGGCGGGCCTCCCGGCTCGGGTGGCGGCGCGCACGCTGGCGGCGATCGCGGCGCTCGAAGCCGGCGAACGCGCCGCCCACGCCAGCGCCGAGGCCCACCTGCACGAAGCCGGCGGCGTCGACGCCATGATCGACCTGACGGGCGCGATGTTGGCGCTCGAACTGCTCGGTGTGGACGATGCTGTCTGCCCCGTCGTCACCGTCGGTTCGGGGACGATCGTGCGCGGAGGCAGCCATGGCGCGCTCCCGGCGGCGCCCGGCCCCGCCGCGGCGCATATCCTCCAGGCGGCCGGCTTCGCGCTGCGGTTCGTCGAAGCCAGCCACGAATTGGTGACGCCGAGCGGCGCGGCCATCCTCGCCGCCGTCGCCAAACCCGGCCCCGCGACGATCACGCCCTCCCGCCATGGGGCCGGCGCCGGGACGATGGACCCGCCCGGCCGCCCGAACGCCCTCCGCGTCTTCATCGGCGAACGGACCCGAATCGCTGGGGACGACGCGGGCCTGCCTCGCGCTCTCGTCCAGCTCGAGGCGAATATCGACGACATGCTGCCGACCCTGCTCGCCCACGCCCGCGACCGCCTGCTTGATGAGGGCGCGCTCGACGCCTGGCTTGAGCCGATCGGGATGAAGAAGGGCCGACTCGCCTCCAAGCTGTGCGCGCTCGTCCCCGCCGCCGAAGAGGCCCGGTTCGCCGGCCTTTTCCTCCGTGAGACGACAACCCTCGGCGTTCGAGTCACGGACTACCGCCGTTATGAGGCCGGGCGCACGATCGCGACCATCGAGACATCGTTTGGGCCGATCCGCGTGAAAGTGAGCGAACACACGGGCGGCCGCCGCTGGCTTCCAGAGTTCGAGGACGTCAAAGCCGCAGCCACCGCTGCCGGCCGCCCCGCAATCGAGGTGCAGCGCGCTATCGAGCGCGAAATTGGCTCGCTATAGGGCGAGATCGCTCTTGTTCAGCCGCCCCGAGATCGACGATGATGAATGCGTGGAAACGAACGGGCATACCCCCAACGGGCACATCCCCGGCGTCAGGTTCCTCGACGACGAGGAGTCGAAGGCGTTCTTCGACCAGGTCGCCCGCCGCTGGCTCAACATCTCGGGCGACGAATTTCTTCGCGCCTACGACGCCGGCGAGTTCGGCGACCCCGACGATGACCCGAACGTCATGCGGGTTGCGATGCTGATGCCCTTTGGCCGCTAGGACTCCAGCAGAAGCAGTAAATGCGTACGTTGAGGCGGCGCAGCGCGCAATTTCTTGCCTCAGCGAATCCGTAGTGGACGTTAAGGGCGGCTACCATCCACGGCCGGTTCCTCACGCGCTCTCGGCCGGCGGTGGCGACTCGCTACGACTGCGCGGCACTCGGCTTGCCATGATCCTCGGGCAGCGGTATCGCATCAGCGTAGGACCTGGACCTGATGAAGGGTGGAACATCGACATCGTCGCGTACAGCTATGAACTGCTGGACCACGACTCTGGGCTTGAGATCCTCGCCTATCACTGGCACCCGGAAGGCCCGAGCGCGGTCAACCGGCCGCACCTCCACCCAGGGCCGGCCCTCCGGGCCGCGATTGGCGTCTCGCGGGCCATGCATCTCCCGACTGGCCACGTCGCCATCCAAGACTTCGTGCTCATGACGATCGACGACTTCGAGGCCCGCCCGCTGCGCCCGGATTGGCGCGAGATTCTCGAGGCCGCCAGCGGCGCCGGCCCACTACGGTAGCCTCACAGCATCCCGGGACGCGGCCGGGAATCAACGAGGGACCTCTGGCCCTCGCTTTCGCCCCGCCCCGGCGCTCGCGGGGCGGCGTGGGGACGGCCACACTACAGCGATGGCCTTCATCCCTCACCTCCCGGCTCATCCCCGCGCGGCGGAGCCGACGCTCGCGCGCACCCTCGGCTTCTGGGAGCTGACGGCGTCCGGCGTTGGCATCATCGTCGGCGCCGGCATCTACGTGCTCATCGGCGCCGCGACGGCAGAGGCCGGCGCATCGGTCTGGCTGGCCTTCCTGATGGCCGCGTTGCTGAGCGCCACGACCGGCCTTTCGTACTGCGAACTGGCTTCGATGTTTCCCCGCGCCGGGGCCGAATATGAATACACCCGGCACGCTTTCCCCAGCTGGGTCGCCTTCGCCGTCGGTTGGGTGATGACGGCGGCACTTGTGATCGCTTCGGGCGCGGTCGCGCTCGGGTTCGCCCGGTATCTGCGCTACTTCATCGAGATCGATACCAGGCTGGCAGCGCTGCTGCTTGTCGGTGGGACCACCGTGATCGCGCTCGCGGGCGTACGCCACTCCACTCGCGTGACCATGATCCTCAGCGCGATCCAAGTCGGAGGCCTGCTCCTTGTCATCGCCGCAGGCATCGGCCACGTCGGCGATCACGACCTTCTGGCCGGGAACGGCGCCTCCGGCCTATTGGGCGCGGCCGCCCTGGTCTTCTTCGCCTTCATCGGCTTCGACGAGGTCGCCACCCTTTCGGAGGAAGTGCGCAACCCACGCCGAACCGTGCCGCTCGCGCTCATGACTTCGTTGGCGATTTCGGCGGCGCTCTACGTGGGCGTCGCCATTGTCGCTGTCAGCGTGCTCGGGGCCGATGCCCTCGGCGCCTCCGAACGCCCGCTCGCGGATGTCATGGCCCTCAGAGTCGGCGGCGCGGCCGTCGCTATTGTCGCCGCTGTCGCCATCATTTCGACGACAAACACGACCCTCCTCGCTCTCACCGCTTCTTCGCGTATGGCCTTCGGCATGGCTCGCGACGGTGTCCTCCCGCGTGGGCTCGCGAAGGTGACGCGGCGCGCCGGCGTCCCGGCCAACGCGGTCCTGGTCGCTTCCGGGCTTTCGGCCGCGTTCGCCATGATCGGCGATATCGCGCTCATTGCCGGCGTCACCGATGCCGCGATCTACTTCGTTTTCTTGGCCACAAATGGGGCGGTGATCATCCTGCGTTTCACCGAACCCCAGGCTGCGCGGCCTTTCCGGAGCCCGCTGGCGTTGGCGCGCGTCCCGCTTTTCGCGGTCTTGGGCATCGCCTCAACCGGGCTGATGATGACGCAACTGGCGCCAGCCTCGCTGCTGCTGGGCGGGCTGGTCCTGGGGGCCGGGTTGTTAGCCGCACTCACGGGCAGCGTCATACGGCGTCGAAAAAGTTAGCGCGAGCCGATGCCCCCAGTCGGCGCCGCTATCCCGGCGTGTGCGCCTTCAGGAACGCACGGATCGCCGCCACCGTCGCCGGAAGCTTCTCCGCCGAGCGGCAATCGACGTCTAGGCAGCGCCCCTTCGGCAGATCGCGGCAGATCTGTTCGGCGATGCCCGTCGGGTGAAACGGGTCGCTCCCGGGGAGAACGAGGACTGGCGTCTCGCACGCCTTCATCCACTCTTCGGAGACCGTGAAATACCGCGAACCGGCCGGCCACATCCCATCACGGAAGCGGATGATCAGCGCGACGTAGCTCTCCTTGGTCATTCCACGGACTTGGTCGCGAAACCCTTCATCCGTCGCCAGCCGCGCCGAGAAGGGTCCCGCCGCGTTGTTCAGCATGAAGAACGATTCCCGCTGCGCCGCCGCCGCCACGGCCGCGACGCCCTGTGAGCGCGCGACCCGCATCGTCTCGTTAAACATCTTGTAGAACGTGCCGAGCGAGTTCGTGTGGTCGAGGCCGACGGGGTCCTGCGCCACCGCGGCCGTGATCCGCTCAGGGGCGGTGGCGAGCAGCCGCCAGATGTGCGCGCAGCCGATACACCCGCCCCAGACGTGCGCCTGGCGGACGCCCACGGCATCGAGCACGGCGAGCTGGTCGGCGACGCAATCGTCGTAGGAGAACGCGGTCGCCGGAGCTGGACTGCGGCCGGCGTGGCGTTGGTCCATCCCGATCACCATGAAGTCCGACGCGAACTCCGTGATCGGGTTGATCGCTGTG
>CAMAUF010000251.1 GCA_945861295.1 bacterium
CAGCTCGTCGATGCCAAGGATG
Source organism: bacterium (assembly GCA_945861295.1). GTDB lineage: Bacteria > Chloroflexota > Dehalococcoidia > Tepidiformales > Tepidiformaceae > CAMAUF01. The sequence goes on from CAMAUF010000251.1 coordinate 23, forward strand.
GCGATGATGTCCTGAAGATCGCGGTAGCGCTGCAACACCTGCTGGACGCCACGCGCGACTTCGTAGTGCTCCTGGCCAACAATCCGTGGCTCGAGCGCCCGAGAGGACGACGAAAGCGGGTCCATAGCGGGGAAGAGCGCCTGCTCCGCGAGGGCGCGCTCCAGCGCCACGACGGCATCGAGGTGGCCGAAGGTGGTCGCCACGCCGGGGTCGGTGTAGTCGTCGGCAGGCACGTAGATGGCCTGGAACGACGTGATCGAGCCCTTCTTGGTCGAGGTGATGCGCTCTTCGAGTTCGCCCATCTCGGTCGCGAGCGTGGGCTGGTAGCCCACGGCCGACGGCATCCGGCCGAGGAGCGCCGAGACTTCCATGCCGGCCAGGGTGTAGCGATAGATGTTGTCCACGAAGAAGAGCACGTCCTTGCCCTCGACGTCGCGGAAGTACTCAGCCATCGTCAGTCCCGAGAGGGCGACGCGTAGCCGCACGCCTGGCGGCTCGTTCATCTGGCCGAAGACCATCGCCATCTTGTCGATGACGCCCGAGTCCTTCATTTCGTGCCAGAGGTCGTTGCCTTCTCGAGAGCGCTCGCCTACGCCCGCGAAGACGGAGAACCCGCCGTGCTCACGCGCGATATTCGAGATCAGTTCCTGGATGACGACCGTCTTGCCGACGCCGGCGCCCCCGTAGAGGCCGACCTTGCCGCCCCGCACAAGCGGCGCGATGAGGTCGATAACCTTGATGCCCGTCTCAAGCACCGACGGAGTCGTCTCCTGCTCGTCGAACTTCGGGGGCTCGCGGTGGATGGGCCACCGCAGGCCCTCCGGCGAGGGGAGATTGTCGATCGGGTCGCCCAGCACGTTGAACATGCGGCCAAGCGCCTGCTCCCCCACGGGGACCGAGATCGCGGCGCCGGTGTCGATGGCGCGCGACTCGCGGCGGAGGCCGTCGGTCGAGTCCATCGCGAGGCAACGCACCCAGTTGTTGCCGACGTGTTGCTGCACCTCGGTCACGAGGAGCGATCCATCGTCCCGCACGATGTTGACGGCGTTGGTGATGCCCGGAAGGCCGTCCGGCGGGAACTCGATATCGATGACCGTCCCGATGATCTGGACGACCCGTCCGTCCTTGCTTGCTGTTGCCGTTGCCATCGCTGAGACCTCCAGCCCTTGATTGTGGTTAGGATTTGGCGCCGAAGGCTTTGAGCCGTTCGGCCATGTCGGGGCCCGCGCCCGGCGAGGTCCGGCGTTCGTACGCCAGGCTCTCGGCGAGCGTGTATCGCTGCCCTTCGTTGACGAGTCGTTTGTCGCCCCGGAGCGTGTGCCAGGAATTCGCGAGAATCGTGCGAGCGACTTCCGCGGTCTTGGCTTCAAGGTCCGCGTCCGGGACGCACATGTTCGCGAGCCCGATCTCCACGGCGGCGGCCCCCGTGATCGGGATGGCTGTGAACATCATCATTTTTGCCCGCACCGCGCCGATCCGCCGGGGAAGGCGCTGACTCATGCCCCAGGTTGGCGTCATAGCCCACTTGCCATGAGTGTCGGCGAAGCGGGCGGACTCGGTGCAGAGGAGCAGGTCGCACCCGAGCGCGACTTCGAGCGCGCCCGTGTAGCAGTGGCCGCGGACGGAGGCGATCACCGGCTGCGGCATCGACTCCAAGAGGTCAATCGTTTCGGCCTGGAAATGAGCGGCCGGGGCACGGTCGCCCGCCTGAATCGCTTTAATGTCGTTGCCAGCCGAAAACGACCGGCCCGCCCCTGTAAGGATCACGCAGCCGACGCCTTCCGGGTCGGCGGCGATGGCGTCCAGGTGCGCGCGTAGCTCAACGAAGAGCGACGGCGAAAGCGCGTTCAGTGTCTCCGGTCGATTGAACGTCAGAGTGGTGACGCCATCTGCGTCGTGGCGAAGGACGAGCGCGGTCATTCCGGTACCCCCACAATTTCCCTTAAGTCGATGTCGACCAGCGAATCGAACTCGCGGTCCGGGTCAGGAAGAGTCAGGCCCCGCGTGTACTCGGTGCGGACGGCCCAACAGGTCATCCCAGCGGCCTTCGCCGAAAGGATCCCCGCTGGCGCATCTTCGAAGGCCAAGCACGAACCCGCGTTCACGCCCAAACGGCCCGCCGCTAGCTCATAGATCTCCGGTGCCGGCTTGCCCGCTTTCACCTCGTCCCCAGTGGCCAGGCTCTGAAATGCCCCGCCAAGGCCGATCCGCGAAAGGCACGCCTCGACCCATGCGCGCTTCGAACTCGACGCGAGGCCGACCGGAATCCTAGCCCGTCGCAGCCCTTCCACGGCCGCAATCGCGCCCGGCAACGGCACAGCGTGCTCGAGATACTGCCGCAAGATCAGTTCGTTGTAGTCGGCCCGATACTCCGCAAGTTCGCCCGTCAGTCCAAACGCGGGGATGAACTCGGCCCAACCGGCCGTGGTCCCCATGTACGGCTTGTACTGCTCAAGGGTAATTTCGCGGCCTTCTCGCGCCAAAAGCTCGTTCACCGCGCGGAAATGCAGCGGCTCACCGTCCACCAGGACGCCATCCATGTCGAAGATGACGGCGGCGAAAGGAGCCAGCTTAGTCCTCCTCCAATGCGGCCGCCCCACCGACGATGTCGAGGAGTTCCTTGGTGATCTGCTCTTGCCGAGCTTTGTTGTACGTCAGCGTCAGTTCGCGCACGAACTCGGAAGCATTATCTGTCGCGTTCTTCATCGCCACCATCTGGGCCGAGTGGAAGCTGGCCGACGATTCGAGCACAGCCTCATAAATCTGCATCTCGATGAACCGCGGGAGAAGTCGCTCAAGCACGATTTCGGGCGAAGGCTCGAACAGATAGTCCCCGCGGAACTCTGCCGCGTCGTCCGCCGACTCCATCTTCGGCGGGTCGATAGGCAGCAGTTGACGGATCGTCGGCCGCTGGACGGCCGTCGAGACAAAGCTCGGATAGCTGACGAAGACCTGGTCGACGGCGCCGCTGAGGTAGTCGTCCATGATGATCTTGGCGACGCCGAGCGTCTGCGCTTGGCCAGGGTAATCGCCTAGGTCCGTGAATTCGGCCACCAGATGCTGATGGGAGCGAACCATGAAGTCCCGGCCCTTGCGCCCGACGGCCACGACCTGGACGGGCTCGTGCTGCATCGCCATGAACGTCCCGGCCGAACGGTTCATGTTGGCGTTCAAGCCGCCACAAAGCCCGCGGTCCGGCGTGATGTGCAGCATCCCGACAGTCTTCACCGGGCGGCGGCGAAGCAACGGATGCGACGTCTCCGGGTCCGCGTCGCCCTTGGTCGCGAGACCAGCGAGGACAACGCGCAGCTTCTCCGCATAAGGGCGGGATTGGAGCGCGCGATCCTGCGCGCGACGCATCTTCGAAGCAGCCACCAACTGCAAAGCGTTGGTGATCTTCGCGGTGTTCTTGACGCTCGCGATGCGCCGCTTGAGTTGACGAATTGTTGCCATCGGCCAATCCCAGTCCTAGAGCGTGGGCGCCACGCGTGGCGGCGGGCTTGCGCCCGCCTCGGCTGATCTCCCTAGTACGGCACGGTCTGCTTGAAACTCGCCAGGGCCGCCTTCACCCGCTCCGTCACCTCGGGGGTCATGACCGGGTCAGCGGCCAGCTCCCGAAGGATCTCGGGGTGGTTGCTCGCCAGGAACTTGCGCAGCGCATCTTCGAACGAGCGGATCTTCGCCACCGGGACGTCGTCCAGCATTCCACTCGACAATGAGTAGAGGACGCACACTTCCTCGGACATGCTCAACGGCTCGAACTGGTTCTGCTTGAGCAGTTCCGTCGCCCGCTGGCCACGTTCCAATTGGCGCTTGGTCGAGGCGTCGAGGTCGCTCGTGCCGAACTGCGCGAAGGCGGCCAGCTCGCGATACTGAGACATCTCGCCCTTGAGACCGGACGAGACGCTCTTCATCGCCTTGTTCTGGGCGGAAGAACCGACCCGGCTCACGGAGAGGCCGGTGTTAATGGCGGGCCGGATGCCAGCATTGAAGAGGTCGGACTCCACGTAGATCTGGCCGTCCGTAATCGAAATCACGTT
>CAMAUF010000252.1 GCA_945861295.1 bacterium
CGTCGAGCGCTGATTGCAGGATAAGGGCCGCAGCGGCCGAGTCTAGCGCACCGCTGTCGCGTGCCTTCTTGCCCTTGATTGTGCGCGCCGCCTGCGTCGTCGAGAGCCGTTCGTCCCATTCGATGACGCGAAGCCCCGTCGCGGCCCGAATGCTTCGGACGAGCACGCGCGCCCGCTTCGTCTGCGCGGAATCCGCCCCGCTCAGCGAAAGCGGCGTCCCGGCCACGATCGCGGTCACACCTTCCGCCGTCACGAAGCGGGCGATCGCCGCGACTAACTCCTCCGGGTTCGATGCGTGGATCGCCGGCCTGGCGTGCGCGAACATGCCAAGTTCGTCGGTCAGCGCGACGCCGGTGCGGCGTTCGCCAAGGTCAAGGCCTGCGAGTCGCACTTGGCGTCGGGCTCCTTTGCGAGGTTGGCGTCGGGCTTGCCGTCGCTGAGGTCGACGATGGGGACGGCGTCGCCGTGCCCGCCAGGTTCGGTTCCGGCGCCGCCGCGAGTTCGACGTCGATGCGGAAACCCACGCGAGGGGCCCAAGGCGCCCACGACGGCCAAAACTTCACGCGTGTCCCCGCTGAGCCATAGAGGTCGCGGACGGCGGCCTCGGCGTCAGCTTTGCTCTTGCCCTTGATCGCCGCCTCGACCTCGGGCTCCGCTCCCCCCTTGGCGAACCGGGCGATCAGCTTGAAGGTATTCCGGATGCCACCGTTCTGCGGGTTCGTCAGCGCCGCTCCCTCTTCGATAGCGGTGACGGAACCTCGCACGAGCGCCCCGGGCGCCTGCGCGCCGAGCCGAAGGACCGCCAATGCCTCTAGGGTTGCTTGGGTCACTGCGGTTGCGGTGACGGTGACGTCCACCTCAAGGAAGACAAAGTCGGCGTCCTCGCCAACGGCGGCCGACGGTTCGCCAAAGGCGACGCTCGCCTTGGCGGTCCCAAGGAAGACTCCATCGCGCGGGCGCCCCGCGAGGACGGTCCGTTTGGCGGACTCGGACTGTTCGATGCTCTGGGCGAGGGCCTTGACGGTCGCGATGTCGGCGGCGTCCACGGCGGGTCGCTCTTCGCTGACGCCGGCGGCCGCGGCTTGCGGGTTCGTCACCGTCAGCTGTCCCTGGAGACCGGCATCCTGCCAGCGGGTCAGCGCGCCGGCTGCGACGTTGCCGGAAGCGCCGAGCTTCGTCGCCGTGGCGGACTGAGTGACCGTCGAACGGGCGGGCACGAGCGTCGCAAGGTCGAGCGTGAATTGGTCGCCCGCGACGGTCACGAGAATGGCACCACCTGGGGCCGTGACGGGGCTAGGCCCAGGGTTGGTTATCGCCACGACGACTTTGGCCTGTTTCGTCGGCGTCGAAGTCTTACCCGTAGTCCGCACCGCGACGGTGATGCGCTGCGTCGAGACTACGGAATCAGCCGGAACCGAGAGTGAATCGAGTTCGATGCTGTCCCGGTCGGCGAACGCCGTCAATGTCAGGGATTCCGAAAGCTCGACCGTCGGCGGCGCGATCGTGACCGTGGCCTTGGGGCCAATCGTGACGGCGGCCACCGCGATGCCCGCGAGGATCAGACCGATCACGCCCACCTGGAGCGCCAGGCCCATGCGCGGGACCAGCACGCTCCAGCGCCAAACGCGGAAGACCATGCGCCCGCCGGAATCCCAGCGGACATGTTCTGGCTTGCGCGCGACCGGGATCCCGGTCATCCGCGCACGGTTGGCCAGTGCTCCGGACCGCGTCGCGATCGCGACGACCTTGCCGGTTTCTTCGGCATGCCGGCGCAAGCGGCGCATCCCGAGTTCTTGGCTGAGCTGCTGGTTGCCGCGCCGGGCGTGGACAACCACGGCGTACGACGCACTGCCGTCGACCCGGCCACAGATCGCGGAGACATCGTCATCCCGGTCGACGAGGACGACGGACGCGAAGCCGGAGTCTTCGACCGCCTCCGGCGGCCGTTGGTCAGGGCGCGGCGCTGGTTCGCTCAGATCTCCACCCCGCTTTCGTCGTGTTAGGCGCCGCTCAAAGCCGCGACCGCCAGACGGCGCGCTTCGGCAAGCGCCTCCGCCAGACGGGATGGGTCTTTGGCCCCGGCCTGGGCGATATCGGCGCGGCCCCCGCCGCTGCCGCCCGCGACCTTCGCGATTTCGCGAGCCAAGTTGCCGGCATGGACACCCTTGGTCACTACGTCGGGCGTGGCCGCGACGACAAACATAGGCTTGCCATTGATGACCGCCGCGAGAGCCACTAGGGCTGGCTGAAGCCGGCCGCGAAGCCGCTCCGCGATCTCTCGGAGGGCATCGCTGGAGCCAGCCTCAACGCGAGCGACGACGAGGAAGGCGTCGCCAACGCGTTCGGCCGCTTCCGCCAGCCCATCCGCTGTCGCCTGCCCCTGGAGTCGAAGCAATTCGGCGGCCTGCTTGCGCAGCCGGTCGAGTTCTTCCTGCAGCGCCTGGAGTCGTTCCTCGACCTCCGCCGGCGAGGTAAGGAGCCTGTCGGCGACGCGCGTGAGTCGATCTTGTTGCTCCATCAGATGGGCTTCGGCGGCCCGACCGGTGAGCGCCTCCACCCGGCGCGTGCCTGCTGCCACGGCGGACTCCCGCAGGATGTGCAGAAAGCCGAGTTCTCCGGTCCGGCCGACGTGCGTCCCACCGCAGAGTTCGGCGCTGAAAAGGCCGTCCGGGTCGCGGATCTCGACCACACGGACATCGCTCCCGTATTTGTCGCCGAAAAAAGCGAGGGCGCCGCCGTCGACGGCGTCACGGTAGCTCGTCGTGCGCCAGTGGACTTCGAGGTCGCGGCGGATGCGCTGGTTGACGCTCTCCTGCGCCTCCCGAAGCGCCTCTTTCGGGACCTGTTCGAGGTGGGTGAAGTCGAACCGCAGCCTATCGGCGGTGACGAGCGAACCTTGCTGGCGGACGTGGCCGCCCAGCACCCGGCGCAGCGCCGCGTGGAGCATGTGCGTGCCGGTGTGGTTCCGGGCGGAGCCCATCCGCACGCGGACATCGACCGAGGCATCAGCGCTTTCGCCCACCCGGATCGCCCCTTCCAGGACCCGCCCGCGGTGCACGATGGCCCCGCCTGTCGATTGCGTGTCTTCCACCACAAAGACGCCCGAAGAAGTGCGAAGGTTCCCGCGATCACCGGCTTGGCCGCCGCCTTCGGGGTAAAATGGGGTCGTATCGAGCACGAGTTCGCACTCCTGCCCAATGGTGGCGAGGTCGGCCAACGTCCCGGCCCGCAGAATCGCCACGACCTGCGACTCGGTGCTCGTGGCTTCGTAGCCGGCGAAGGCGCTGTGGTCGTCGCCGATGGCGCGGAGGAGGGGCGAAGGCTCGCCCTTGAGGAACTTGCCGTGTTCGCGCGAGCGGCGGCGTTGCTCGGCCATGGCCGTCTCGAAGCCGGCCTCATCCAAGTCAAATCCGCGCCCAACGGCGATCTCCCGCGTCAGTTCCAGCGGAAAGCCAAATGTGTCGTAGAGGAGGAAGGCATCCTGGCCTGGTACGGTCGCGCTCGGGCCGAGCCGCTCCAGCAGGGCGTCGAGGCGATGCGTGCCCGCCGCCAGCGTGCGGACGAAGCGCTCTTCTTCGGCATGGAGCGCCCGCTTGATGAAGGCGCGGCTTTCGTCGATATGCGGGTATTGACCCTTGAGCTTATCGGCGGCGGCGTCCGCCAACCGGGCAGTGAACAACTCCTTCACGCCCAACCGCCGCGCCAAATACACCGCCCGACGGACGACCCTGCGCAGGATGTAGCCGCGCCCTTCGTTGCTCGGCACGACACCGTCGGCGACGAGCATGGTTGCCGCGCGGCAGTGTTCGCTCATCGCCCGGACGACATAGGCACGCGGGTCATCCTTGGCCGCCTCGAAGTAGTCGAAGCCGACCGTCGCGGCGGCCGCTTCGAGAATGGGCAGGAAAACGTCGGTCTCGAAGATCGAGCGCACGCCTTGCAGGATGCAGGCGACGCGCTCCAACCCGGAGCCGGTATCGATGTTCTGCTGCGGCAATTCCGTGCGGCTGCCGTCCGGGTGTTGATACAGCTGCATGAAGACCAGGTTCCAGAACTCCA
>CAMAUF010000253.1 GCA_945861295.1 bacterium
AGACGATTCTGGGTCCCCGCGCATCATCGTTGTCGGCGTCGGCGGCGCTGGCTGCAACGCCGTCAACCGGATGATGGACGCCAACATCCCGGGCGTGGAGTTCGTCGCCCTCAACACCGACGGCCAGGCGCTGGACAAATCCAAGGCGCCTTCCAAGATGCGGATCGGCGAGAAGGTCACCCGGGGACTTGGCGCCGGCGCCGACCCGGGGAAGGGCGAGCGCTCCGCTGAAGAGAGCCGCGACGAGATCGTAGAACTGCTGCGCGGAGCCGACATGGTGTTCGTGACCGCCGGCATGGGCGGCGGCACGGGAACCGGGGCCGCGCCGATCGTCGCCGAGGTCGCCAAGGAGTGCGGCGCACTCACCGTCGGCGTCGTCACGAAGCCCTTCCGCTGGGAAGGCCAGAAGAAGATGAAGCTCGCCGAAGAAGGCATCGCCCGGCTTGGCGAGCGGGTCGATACGCTGATCACGGTCCCGAACGCGCGCCTCCGCGAGATCTGCCCCCCGACCTTCACGACCACCGAGGCGTATCGGTTCGCTGACGATGTCCTCCGCCAGGCCATCCAGGCGATCTCGAACATCATTCACAACGCTGGCGACGTCAACGTCGACTTCAACGACGTGAGGACGACGATGGCCGACGCCGGACCGGCGCTGCTGGCCATCGGCCGCGGGAGCGGCGAAAAGCGCTCGACCGACGCCGCCCGGGCGGCGACGGTGAGCCCGCTGCTCGATCAGTCCATCGACGGCGCCCAACACGTGCTCTATTGCATCACCCATAGCGGCGACCTGCGCCTCTCGGAGATGGAGGACGCCGGCCACGTCATCGCCGAACTCGCGGACCCGAACGTCAACCTGATCTGGGGCGAGGTTGTGGACCCGGCCATGGGCGAAGACGTCCAGATCACGCTGATCGCGACCGGGTTCCAACGGAAGGCGCAGGCGCTGGACGACCCGCGCCAAGTGCGGCGGATCCAAGACCTCGGCATCCAGGGCGTTACATCAATGGAAGACGCGGAACTGCCGGCTTTCCTGCGACGGCGCATCCCGTCGCTCAACACCAACACGAACGCCAACGTCATCGGGGCGGCGCCGATGGGCGCCGCCGCGGTGGCTAGGCTGGCTGAAAGGAGGTAGCTATCTAAGCCGACGCATCGCGTTTCGCTGGAGTCGCTCCCGAGGTTCGGGAGCCTTGGGCCTTGATGACTTGGGAGATGCCGTCAAGTCCCCTGCCGCGCAACGGTCGCATCGACCACCCCGCCGACGCTCCCCGCCTTTCAGCCGGACTAGCACAATAGCATATCCATTGACGAAAGCGCTAGCGGTTATCGTCGCGCGCCCTCCCGAGCCCGACGAGAAGTACGCGGGCGAGCTGCGCTCAGGGCTCCTCTCCCCGTGGGGGAGAGGGTAGGGTGAGGGATCCTACGGCCGGGCCCATTCGTTACGGCCGGAATCCATCGGTTCGCCACGGAGGCGAGCGGGCGCCCACTCCAGCAGCAGGTCGTCCAAAGCCGTGCCCGGAAAGTCGAGCCCGTGGCCAGTCTCTTCGAGCAGCACAAGCCGCTTGGGATCGAGCGCGCGGCCGTAGATGTCCTCGCTGGCCTCATGGCTGAGGATCGTGTCGGCGGCGCCATGGACGAGGAGCAGCGGCTTCCCCAACTGTTCGACTTGCCGCGTCCCCGAGAGTTGCGGCGAAAGCGAGACGACCGCGCAGACGATCGGCGCCAACTCTCCCGCTTTGATGACGACGGCCGCGCCAAAGCTGTGGCCCATGAGGACGACCGCGGTCGCGCCAATCCCCTTCAAGAACGAGCAGCCGGCCATGACGTCGAGCAGGCACTCTTCGAAGTTGTTGGGGACACGGTAATCGAGTCGCACCGTGGTCACGCCGGCGGCGCCGAACGCTGGCGCCAAGCGGCGGTAGAGCTTGCGAGCGGGACCATCTAACCCGCCCATCGCCCCACCCACGCAGAGCAGCGCGCCCGTCCCGCCTTCGACGGGGTGCATGATGGCCGCGATGACGCCGCGCGTCGTTTCGAGCCGGAGACCGACCGCGCCCGCTTCGTCGCTCGGGCCGCCAGAAACGCGCGTTAGCCTCAGGGTCAGGTCGCCCGGCGATCCGTCGTCGTCCATGCCCCGCACTATAGTGGCGCGGCCCGGAACCCGGAACCGTTGTCCGCTACGGCGTGTGTTCGGTACAGTCGAAAGAGCGCCAGACCGGCGTGGGGCCGAGCTCGACAAGGCCACGGCAACGAATTTCTGGCCCAGGCCGGCGAGGCAAGAACGAAATGTGCGGCATTTGTGGCATCGTCCGTTTCGATGGCGCGACCATCCCTGAAGTGCCGGTCCGCGCCATGATTTCGCTGCTCCACCACCGCGGCCCAGACGGAGAAGGCTCGCGCTTCGATGGGCCCTGCGCCCTCGGCTTCACGCGGCTCGCGATCATCGACCTCACGCCCGCCTCCGACCAGCCCATCATTGATGACGAGGCCGGCCTTGCGCTCGTCTTCAACGGCGAAATCTACAACTACGTGGAACTCCGCGAGGAGCTCAGGGGGCTCGGACACAAGTTCCGTTCGCAGGGCGACGGCGAGGTGATCCTTCGGGCGTTCGAAGCGTGGGGGCCCGCGTGCGTGGCGCGCTTCAACGGGATGTTCGCGTTCGCGATCTGGGACCGGCGCAAGCGTGCGCTCTTCCTCGCCCGCGACCGCTTCGGCGAGAAGCCGCTGTTCTTCGCCCGCTCCGCCCGCGGCATCGTCTTCGCCAGCGAGATCAAGGCGATCCTCGCGGTCCGGCCCGAACTCCGGCGGCCGAACCTCCGGCCGATCTACCGGTACCTCGCGCGTGGCGACCTCAACCTCGACGCCGAGAGCTTCTTTGCGGGAATCGAGTCGCTCCCAGCCGCCCACACGTTGACGATCGACGCGCAAGGGCGAGGCGAGGCGGTGCGCTACTGGGGCCATCGCGCCGCCGTCGTGCCTTCTTCTCCGGGCGAACGCAACGAAGCCTTCCGGGAACTGCTGTTTGACGCCGTCCGCCTCCGGCTGCGGAGCGATGTCCCGGTCGGGAGCAGTCTCTCGGGCGGGCTCGATTCATCGAGCATCGTCGGCGCTATCGACGCCCAGAAGGGCGGCTCCACGATTCAACAGCGGACCTTTAGCGCCCGTTTCCACTCGCGAGAGCACGACGAAGGCCACTTCATCAAGCGGGTGACCCAAGATGTCGGGGCCGAGGCGCACGAGGTTTGGATCGAGCCGGATCGGTTCATGGATGAGTTCGCCCAACTCCAGCGCCATCAGGAAGAGCCTCTGGCGAGCGCGAGCACCTACGCCCAGTTCGCGGTCATGCGCCTGGCACGGGAGCACGATACGACTGTCCTGATGGACGGACAGGGCGCCGACGAACTGCTCGCCGGGTACGACCAAGCTCAGGGCATGTTCTGGGCCAACTGGGCGCGCAACGGCCGGGTGGACAAGCTGGCCCGAGAAATCCTCGCGTTCGCGCGCCGCTACCACGATATCCGCCAGCCGGCGCCTTTCGCGGCGTACTACCTCATGCCCACGGGGATGAGGGATCGGCTCGCAAGTTGGTACTACCGCTCGCAAGAGGTCATCTCGCCGGCTCTCTCGAAGGGGTTCGCGCCCGCCAGCCCGCCTTCTCCCCAGGCCTTCGACGACCATCTCCGCAATGAACTCGTGCGCTGGCAGACAACGACACAGCTGCCGGAGTTCCTTCGGTACGCCGACCGCAACAGCATGGCGTTCGGGCGCGAGATCCGGCTCCCCTTCCTGGATCATCGTCTCGTCGAGTTTTGTTTGGGCTTGCCTCCGGAAGCGTTGCTCGACGCGGCCGTCACCAAGGTCACGCTCCGGGGCGCCATGCGGGGTATCGTCGCCGACCAGATCCTCGACCGTCGGGACAAGCTCGCCTACGCCCCACCCCAGCGGCGGTGGATGCATGGGCCGCTCCTGCCCTGGGTCGATGGACTGCTCCGGGACGCGGAAAGCCGGCCCGAGATCTTTCACCCGGCCGGCATACAGAGACTCCG
>CAMAUF010000254.1 GCA_945861295.1 bacterium
TGACAGGCCCCGTGGGCGACCTTGTTGCCGTCGGCAACGACGTAGGACTCAAAGGTGTAGGCACAGTTTAGCGCCCCGATCATGCCGGGGCGTGTCGGCGCGACAGCGACGGCGGGCGGCGCGAAGAGCGGCGCAGCGTCGTGGACGCGCATGGCGAGGAACGTGACTGAGAGTTCGACGCCGGCCAACTCGGACACAACGCGACCAACGACGGCCGCAAACTGGAAGTTGAGCCAGTCGAGCGCAAACGGCCGGGGCGCCTCGACGATGAGGCAGCTGCCGTCCACCGCCGATGGACGCGTCCCCTCCAGGTAGGCGGCGAAGGCGTGCTCGTTCACCTCGAAGCGCAAGCGCCCAAGGGTGGTTTGCCAGAGCACAGCAAGGTCGCGAGCGTCGTGCAAAGCGAAGCTCGGCATGGGGCGAAACCTCCCACGCGGGCGGGCGCGTCGATACGATGCGGATAGTGGAGGAAGCGAAGCGCCGGGCGGGCGCCAAAGCAAAGATCGAGCCGACCGTTTCTGGGGTCCGCCGAGTCGGCGATCCCGAACGCGCTCTAGCGGGAGACTAGCCCGCCCCGCACCCTCGTTCAACCGGGTTATGTCCGATTCTCACAGCCTGTCCACAGGCTTAAGGCTCGGGCCGTCTTATGTGGGCGCACACCCGCGTTAACGGCGTGCTTACGTCAGGTAGACCTTTCTGCGGCGCCAGCGCCACGCGCCCACGGGTCAGCTCCTGGTGGTCAGCCGGCTTGACGGCTACTCAATCGCTTTCGACTCGGTCTCGCGTGAAGTCCTTAGCTGCCACCGGCATCCGTGTGACCCACCTTGAACCTGTTTCGCTGAACAGCTCGCCGGATCCCATCCCGAGTTGAATACGGAGTACGACGAGTGATCCAAGCAAAACGGCCCCCAACCGCTTGACGCGAGTGGGGGCCGTCGAGCCTTGATCCGTGGGCCGGTCTGTCAGCGCCGCTGGACGGAAGGAGTGAGCCTCAGTGTGGCCCTCGCAACGCGGAGGCGTGCTTCCAGCCGGTCGATCAGACGCGCCTCGCGCCAATCCGACCTGTGTTGGTCGTCGCGCTCGCGGGTCGCGCGCTCAGCGCCGACGGCGAGAATGTAGAGTTCGAGCATTGATACCTCCTCATGCTCATCGCAACCGCTCCCAGCGATCGCGCGGTTAAAACGGCGAGTAGCGTGCGCGGGCCGCCGCTTGAATCTGTGCCATGTTGGCTCGGTCGATGTGCGTCGCGGCGCGGGAAGCCAATGGCTTCGGCGGCCGGGCAAGTCGTGCGCTCCGGGCCTGGACGGCCCGTCCTAGCGCTTCGTCGATGAGAATGCGGCTGAGATAGAGTTCGATCATGGTTTTGGCATCCTCTCTTTCTGTGGGGTGCGTTATCCCCGCTTCCACCGTGCACTGATCGTGGTCGACATTACAAGCACGATAGCGCGCGACATTTCGTTGCGATTATCGAGAGCGTCAATGCCTGGCGGTGCCGGAACGGCCAACCGAGCTGAACGGGGAGGACACGGCGGCGACAGCCGCTAAAACGAGCCGGGGAGCGTGGGCAAGCCGAGGAGTGCGCGGCCAGCTGTCTCGAAGAAGGCGGGAGCCACGGTAACGTGCTGCGGGACCACGTGGATATCGCGGAAGTGGCGTTCGAGCGGGTTCGCGGCAAAATTCGCACTCGACCCCGCGGCAGCGTGGACGAGCTCTACGGCCCGGACCGCCCACTGCACGGCCGATGAGGCCGCGAGGCGCTGCTTGAGGCGGAGTTCGGGGGAAGGGGCCCGGCCAGCGAGCACTTCCTCCCAGACATCGCCGATCCCTTGGGCGACGAACGCGCGCGCCCCGCCCAGGAGCGCCTCGGCCTCGGCCATCGCCAACTGCGCCTGAGCCCGGTCCCGCAGGAGGCTCCGGGAGGCGTAAGGAGTCTTGGCGCCCGCCAGATCGGCGAAGGCATCAAGCGCCGCGCGAGCGATCCCGGTCGCGACGGCGACTTTGGTGAAGCACAGCCGCGAAATCAGCGGATAGCGGAAGAGGGGCGTCGTTTGCCGCATCGGCGACCCGTAGACATCGGTGACGAACGCGTCAGGGACGAAACACTCGGCGCATTCGACATCATGGCTGCCCGAGCCGCGCAGGCCCGCCACGTCCCAGGTCTCGATGATCCGCATGTCGCCCATCGGGATCAGCGCCTGCAACGGTTTAGGCGTGCCATCCGTGCGCAGGATTGGGCCATCTTCATCAGAGACGAGGAACCCGCCCCAAAACCAAGTCGCGTTATGACAGCCGCTGGCGAAGGGCCAGCGCCCGCGGAGCCTCCAGCCGCCTTCTACGCGGACACCGCGGCCCAGCGGATTCAGCGCCCCGGACATGATCATCCCCGGGTCGGCGCCATAGACAGCCGCGCCCGCTTCCGGGGTGACCGCGCCGCTCGAGATGCCGGCGGTTTCCAGGCTGAGCATGAGGTTCCAGCCGGCTGATCCGTTGGCCTCGGAAATCGCCTCGATCACGCGAAAGCTCGTCAACGGGTCGACTTCCAGTCCGCCGAAAGCGCTCGCAATGGTCAGCCGGTAAAGGTCGGCCCGCGCCATGGATTGAGCCACGGAGTGTGGGAGCCGGCGGGCCTGATCCGCCTCGCTGGCGGCGGCCCGGATCTCGGCTCCCAGGGAGCGCGCAACGGCCACGTAATCGGTCATGCCCGCGACTATACGCGTTGCACGGCTTGCGGGGAGCAGGGGCGGCTGGCGGCATGGCCCAGCAAGGCCGCACAATGACCGGACTACGGAGGCAGCGGAACATGGGCAAGTTGGATGGCAAGGTCGCGATCGTCACGGGCGGCGCGTCGGGAATTGGCAAAGAAACAGTCCGCCAGTTCGTCGCGGAGGGGGCGCGGGTCTACATCGGCGACCTCGACAGCGAGGGGATCGCCGCGGTGGTGAGCGAGTTCGGGCACAACCAGGTCGACGGCATGGTCGTCGACATCCGGGACGAGACGGCCGTTGCCAAGATGGTCGAAGGCGCGGTGCGCCGCTTCGGCCGGCTCGACATCGCCTTCAACAACGCCGGCGTCGGCAGCTTCAGCCCGATTCAAAACTACGCGCTCGACGATTTCAAACGCGTCGTCGACATTTGCCTGACCGGCACCTTCCTTTGCATCAAGCACGAATCGAAGCACCTGATCGCGGCGGGCCACGGCGGCTCGATCATCAACATCGCCAGCCTCAACGCGATGCAAGCGACGGAGGGCTTCGCGGCCTACTGCTCCGCCAAGGCTGGCGTCGCCATGTTGACGAAGGTTGCCGCGCTCGAACTCGGCCGGCACAAGATCCGCGTCAACGCCATCGGCCCCGGCCTCATCCACACGCCCGCCACAACGCTGTTTAAGACGATGGAAGCTGTCTACCAAGGGTTCATTGACAATTCGCCGATGGGTCGCGCCGGGGAGCCCGAGGATGTCGCTAAACTCGGCGTCTACCTCGCTTCAGACGATTCATCGCTGATGACGGGCCAGACGCTCTACATCGACGGTGGCCAGAGCCTGAAGAAGTACCCGGAACTCTTCGCGGCGTTTGGGGTCGAATAGGTGCGAATGATTTGGCGGCGTCGCAGGAGGCTGCTCGCCGGGATTGGGTTGTCGATCGTCATCGCGGCCTTCGCGGCCTGCGGAGGGAGCGACGACGACGCTCCTCCTGGCGCGACGGTGACGCGGACACCGGCCGGGACGGTGATCGCGACGGCTATTCTCCGGACCGCTGTTGCGAGCCCCACGCCCACCGGCACGCCCCCAACGCCGACGCCGCGGCCGACGGCGACACCAACGCCGGTCAATCGTCCGCCAACGTTTACGTGGCTTCTCCGGGAACACTCTGGGGCGGGCGTCGTCACCGTCCGCATGGAAACGGGCGCCCCGACAACAGCAAGGCTCTTGGTTGTGGGCAAGCCGGGCGAGTCGCCCGGTATCGAACC
>CAMAUF010000255.1 GCA_945861295.1 bacterium
GCGGTCCTTGGGGCGCGGCGCCAGTGCGCCACCCGTCACCGCCCGGAGCTGCTGACGGCGATGGATCGCGCGGCGGTCGCGCTCTCCGCGGCGGTGGCGGCCGCTGCCGTGGCCGGCCCGGCTTTGGGCTGGCTCGACTTCGGGTATAACCCGTTCGCGGGGCTAGTTTGGCCCACCTTCGCGCCCGTAGAGGCCGCTGTCGTACTCGTCAGCGCCTGGCCAGCGGCGAGACTCTTGGCGCAGGGCGAAGCGCCGCGACCCTCCCGGGATCCGGCTGGCGTCCCAGTGGTGGCGCCGCAATGATCGCCGCCATCGCAGCCGTCTCGTATTGGTACCCAAACAGCTCCGAGCCCGCGCTCCGCGATGCCTCCCTGGTCGTAGAGGAAGGGTCGTCCTGGGCGCTCTCTGGGCCGTCTGGCGGCGGCAAATCGACCCTCCTGCGGCTCTTCAACGGCCTCATCCCGCAGTTCTACGGCGGGCGATTGAGCGGGGCTGTGCACGTCGCCGGCCTCGACGCCTGCCGGACGCCTACCCGTCAGCTCGCGGGCATAGTTGGCATGGTGTTTCAAGAGCCCGAAGCGCAAGCAATCGCCGACACGGTCGAGGAAGAGGTTGCGTTCGGGCTGGAGCAGCAGGGCTGCCCTCCGGCGGAAATGGCACGCCGGGTGGACGACGTGCTAGAACGGCTCGGCCTTGGCCCGCTCCGTGATCGGCGTTTGGCGGCGCTCTCCGGTGGCGAACGCCAAAGGGTCGCTATCGCGGCGGCGCTCGCCCTTCAGCCGCGTCTCCTCGTCCTGGACGAACCGACATCTCAGATCGACCCAGCCGGGGCCGAGACGGTCTTCGCCCTGCTGGCCGAGGCCCGGCGGCAGCTTGGCATCGCCACCATTATCGCGGAGCACCGTCTGGAACGCGTCCTCCCCGCGGCCGAGGCGGTCGCGCAGGTCAGCGCCGGGGTCGTCCGCACATGGCGGCGGACCGCGGCGTTGGCCGAACTCGACGTGGTCCCCGAAGTGGTCGAACTCGGGCGCCGGTTGGGCCTCGATCCGCTGCCCGTCACCGTGGAGGAAGCCCGACACGCCTTAAGGACGGCGGGCCTACGCCCAACCGTGAGAACGCGAGTCGCCCCGTCCCCGGCGGGCGCCCCGTTGGTCGAAGTCGCTGGCCTGACCGTGATGTATGGCGCGATCCGGGCGCTGAGCGAGGTCGACCTCACCGTGCGGGAGGGCGAAGTCGTCGTGCTCGGGGGCCCGAACGGGAGCGGCAAGACGTCGCTCCTGCGCGCCGTTGCCGGCTCGGTCCCACTCGTTTCGGGCGCGATCCGCCTGGCTGGCCGGGCAGCGCCGGCGCGCGTGCGTGACCGGACCGCGATCGCGGGCATGGTGCCGCAAGATCCGGCGCTCGCGCTCTACCAGCGCTCCGTGGAGGCGGAGGTTTCGGAGACATGCCGGTTTCGCGGGATCAGCGCCGCCGGGGTCCTCGATTGTTGGAACGTGGGCGACCTCGGCAGGCACGACCCGCGGGACATCAGTGTCGGGCAGCAACAGCGGGTCGCGGTCGCGGCCATGCTCGCCCACTCCCCGCGCGTCTGGATGCTCGATGAGCCGACGCGCGGGGCGGACGCGGGCTACCGTGGTTGGCTCGCCGCTCGGCTTCGCGCGCACGCCGAAGGTGGCGGGGCCGCGATCGTCTCGACGCACGACATCACCTTCGCGGCGATGGTCGCTGACCGTGTGGTCGGTCTGGAAGGCGGCAAGGTTGCGTTCGACCTCCCTGCGCGCGTGGCGTTCCGCCCCGGGGGCCCGCTCGCGACGCAGGTGGCGCAAGTCGTGCCCGGGGCGTTGCTGGCCCGTGAGGTAGACCCATGAGCAAGCCCGGGCTCGCGCTGATCCTGGTGATCGTGGCCGTCTGGGCCTCGCCCGTCGCACTGGCACGAGCGGATGGCGAGGTCGGTCTCGTCGTCCAGAACGGCGACGAGGTGACGAGTTGGTGCATCCCTTTCAAGGGTGAGGGCATCGACGGCGACGACCTGCTCGCGGCGGCCGGCCTCTCGTTCGATCAGTTCGGAGGGGCCGGGGGCCGCACCCTCTGTTCGATCGACGACGTTGGCTGCTTCAAGCCAGGCAGCTTCAACGGCTGCTTTTGCGAATGTTCCGGGGGTGGCAGCTGCCAGTATTGGGCGTTCTTCACCCAACGCTACGGCGCCGGCTGGGTCTACTCCGCCCTCGCCTTCAACCTGACACGGGCGAAGGATGGCGACCTCCAGGGTTGGAAGTGGGGCAAAGGCAGCCTCCAAAGCGCGCCCGTGCCCGCGACGACGACGTTCGAGCGGGTCTGCGGTCACTCGCCACTGAGCAAGGCCACGGCTGTGCCCTCGCCGTCGGCTAGCCGCGCGCCGTCCACGACGGCAGCGGCGACTGTGCCCGCGACACCGTCACCGCCAACGGCGGAGGTGCCGGCGTCGGCTGAAGCGACGCCTGCGGCCGCGAGTACGCCCGAGGCCACCCCGCTTTCGACCTTGCCGGCAGGGTCGGCCTCCAACACCGTCACGCTTTCCAGCCCGGTCGTGGCCGGTCCCGCGCCAGCCGCCTCGCGAACCGGGTCATCGAACGACGGCGGACGTGAGGGCGCGATGGCGTTTGGCGTCGTCGCCACGGCGATGATCGCCGTCATCGGGGCGACCCTGATCGCGAGGCGAAAACGTGGGACGTAGAACCGTTCGAGCGACAGCATGGCTGCCGTTCGTCGCCCTCAACCTCGTCGGTTTGACCGCTTATTTGCACCCGTTCTTCGTCGCGGGGACGACCGAGCGTGATGCCCGTTGGTTCGAACACAGCGCCGACGCGCCGCTGATCTTCGGGGCGCTGGCGGCGCTCTGCATGGCGCTCCTGATCAGCGACCTGACCGATGGGCGCCTCAACAGCAAGTCCCTGGCGGCGCTGGGTGTGCTGGCGGCGTTCGCGGCCGTGATGCGCACCGTCACCTTACCGGCGGGCGCGAACCTCTACTTCTTCCTGGTCATCCTCGGCAGCTTCGCGTTTGGCGTGCGCATGGGGTTCCTTTTGGGAGCCTTGTCGTTCTTTCTCAGTGCGATTGTGACGGGCGGTGTTGGCCCCTGGCTCCCGTTCCAGATGTTCGCCAGCGCCTGGATGGGCGCTTCTGTCGGGATGTTGCGTCCGGTCGCGCTGAGGTTGCGTTTCCCGTTCCGGCTCCAGGTCGCGATGTTGGTGGCGATGGGCGTGGTCTGGGGCTTGCTCTTCGGGGCGATTACGAACCTCTGGACGTGGCCGTTCTGGGTGGCCGGGCCGGACGTCAGCTACGAGCCGGGCCTCGGCCTCGGCGAGACGCTGCGGCGCTACTGGAACTTCTATCTGCTCACGAGCCTCGGCTGGGACCTGATGCGGAGCGTCTGCAACGGGCTCGTGATCGCCGCGCTCGGCGCTCCTGTCCTACACGCGCTGCTTCGCTTCCGCGAGCGTTTCTCGTGGGAGGCGGTAGCGGTGTACGAACCATCCGACGCGGCCCCCGACGCGCCTGATACAGTCCCAGCCGGCGGCGGCTAGGCCTCGCGCATCCGCCGGACCGCTTCCAGCAATACGGGTATTTCGAGGTCAGAGCAACGTTCGTGGCCTTCGATCGTGAAGTGGACGTTGTCCGCCTCTCGCCAGCGCCGCTGAAACGTGATCTCGTTGTGGGCCGGGAGCACGGCTGGGATGTGCAACTGGGCGACGATCGGCCGCAATAATCGGAAGACTTCCTGACGTCGCTCCCCGGCCCAGGCTCTGCGCGCGGGATCCTTGGTGGCGTGCGCGGTAAACGGTGTGGCGGAAACGCAGACCGCGAGGTCCTCGTGCCGGACGAGCCGGCGTAGCGTCGCCTCAACGTGCGGGACCACGTCCGTCGGCCGAAACGGCGCCTTCCCGCCGACCGCCTTGAATGCCGCGCGGTTCGCAAGGCGGTAGATCCC
>CAMAUF010000256.1 GCA_945861295.1 bacterium
CGATCACGCCCCACACCCTGCGCCACACCTTCGCCACGCACATGCTCAAGGGCGGCATGCCGCTCCGGAACGTCCAGGATGCCTTGGGCCACGCCAGCATCTCAACGACGCAGATTTATACGCAGCTCACCGACGGCCAGCGCCGCGTCGAGTACGACAAGGCCCACCCGCGTGCCTAAGCGTGACCGTGGTTGACCGCCGCCGCCGATCTCATGGAGGCGTTGACGAGCCCCGCGCCCGTGGCCGCGCTGCGTCAACTGGACGATTCGGGCCGGCTCACGGCGTGGATCCCCGAGTTCGAGGCGGGCCGCGGTTTCAAGCAGCCGGAGAAGCACTACTACGACGTGATGCAGCACAACTTTGCGGCCGTCCAAGCCGTGGACGACGCGACCGGCGCCAGTGAGCGCGCCGGCGAACTTCGCGCCGTCCTTAGCTGGTTCGACTTCGATGAGGCACTCGGGCGCGAGGTCGATGGCGCGCCGATGCGTGCGCTCATGCGCCTCGCCTGCTTGCTCCACGACGTCGCCAAGCCCGAAACGGCCACGATCGTCGAGGGCGCCCTCCGCTTCCCTCGTCACGGCCCTCGCGGTTCGGAAATGATGCGGGAACGTCTGCCGCAACTCGGGTTCTCGCCTATCCACACCGATTTTATCGCCCGCATGATCCGGTACCACCTGCGGCCGGGCGAGTTGATCCGGAACTGGCCGCCCACCGACCACGCCGTCCGCGCCTTCGTGACGGCGCTCGACGGTCACGTGCTGCCACTCATGCTGGTCAACGTCGCCGACGGTTGGGCGACGCGCGGCCCCGGGTATACCCGCCAGAACTTCCGTATCCACACCGGTCTCGTGAACTACGTGGTCGCCCGCGGCTGGGCTGTGTCGCAGGAAGGCGAAGCGCCGTTCGTCACCGGCGAAGAGCTGATCGACCGCCTAGACCTCGAAAGTGGACGCCTGTTGGGGGCCGTCCTAACATCGGTTCGCCAGGCACAGCTCGAAGGGCGTATCCGGGATAAGGATCAAGGTTTGGCCCTGGCCCGTGAGATCCTGGAAAGCCTCCGCACCAAGGAGGCGTAGCCCCGGCAGCGACGGAGAGCAGCCACCATGGCCGTCATGTGGAGCGTCATTTTTTACACGGTCGCGGCGGTGGCGGCCTTTTATTTCATCCTTCTCCGGCCCGTGCTCAAATCCCAGAAGGACCAACGCGCCGCTGTCCGCGCCCTTCAAATCGGCGACGAAGTCGTCACCACCGGCGGGCTGATTGGCGAAGTCAAAGACATCATCCAGCCCGCCGACGGGCCGACGGAGATCATCCTCGAACTCGCGCCCAATATCCGGGTGCGCGCCGTGACCGAAGCGGTCTCGCGCCGCCTGACGACCTTGGAAGAGGTCCCCGACCACCCCGCCCAGGAGGCCTCACAACCCAGTGCGTAGCACCACGACCGTCACCCTCTTCGTCATCGTCCTCTTTCTTACCGCCTTCGCCGTCATCGTCGTTTGGCCGAGCGATCCGGATCGCTACCTGCCGGGCAGCTTCTGGCCAAAGGGCCAAGGCCTGACCATCGGTGGCTTCAACCGCCCGAACATGCGGCTCGGCCTCGACCTGCGCGGCGGCTGCTATCTCGCGCTCCAGGCCGATCCAGCGGCCGATTACACCGGCGACGTTGGCCAAGCCGTCGATGGGGCGCTACGCGTCATCGAGCGCCGCGTCAACAGCCTCGGCGTCAGTGAAGCCGAAATTCAGAAGTCCAGCGGCAACCGGATCATTGTCCAGATCCCGGGCGTCGATTGCACCGAAGCGCAGGATCAGGTGGGCCGCACCGCCTCGCTCCAGTTCATGTCCGTCAACGAAGCTGGCGAGAAAGTGCCCGCCACCGGCGTGATTGATGGCCAGGTCATCGCCATGACCGGCCAGCACCTGAAAAACAACACGATCCCGCAGCGAGTGACCACAGGAAACCTGATCCAGTTCGAGACAACGGGCACAGGCTCGAAACTGCTCGAACAGATCACCTCCAACGCCCTGCGGTTCCCGGAAACTGACCCGCGCCGGCTGCTGATCATCGACCTCGACGACGCCGAGATCTCACGCGCCGTCATCCAGGCCGTTATTTCCGATAGCGGCGTCATCACGGGCCAAGATACCTACAGCGCCGCCGCCGACCTCTCCGAACTCCTCAACAGCGGCGCCCTCCCGGTCCCCCTGCGCACGATCCAGACCAACGAGGTCTCAGCGACCCTCGGTCAGTCTTCAGTGGAAGACTCGGTCAAAGCTGGCATCGTCGGCCTGCTGGCGGTCTCGCTCTTCATGATGCTCTACTACCGGCTCCCCGGCGTCCTCGCCGCGGTCGCGCTCGGGGTCTACACCTCGATCACGCTGCTCGTGTTCAAGACTTGGCCGGTAACGCTGACACTCTCGGGGATCGCGGCCTTCGTCCTCTCGGTCGGGATGGCCGTCGATGCCAACATCCTGATCTTCGAGCGCATGAAGGAGGAGTTACGCCGCGGACGCACCTTGAACAGCGCCATCGACGTCGGATTCCGGCGCGCCTTCACCTCTATCCGCGACTCCAACGTCTCGACGCTGATCACGTGTTTCATCCTCTACTTCTTCGGTGACCAGTTCGGCGCCTCGTTGGTCAAGGGCTTCTCGCTGACGCTCGCAATCGGCGTCCTGATCAGCATGTTCTCGGCCATCACGGTCACGCGGACGTTCCTGAAGATGGTGGTCGGCACCCGGTTGGCCAAGAACCATTGGCTCTTCAACGCCGAAGAACAACACCGCCCAGCGCCGAGGACCGGCCGCCGCGGCACAGGTGAGGTTTCAGAATGATTGACTTCGCTGGGAAGCGCTGGTGGTACCTTTCGATCTCCGGCGCGCTCTTCCTGATCGCCGCCGTCGCGCTTGGGCTGTGGCGACTCAAGCCAGGGATCGAGTTCACCTCTGGCTCCTCATTTACCTTCGAGTTCACCCAACAGACCGTCACCCAGGCCCAATTGGCCGACGCTATGGCTGAACTGGGCCACGACGAAGCTCGCATCCAAAGTGCCAGCGACAACAGCTTCATCATCCGGACGAGCGAGCTGCAAGGCGCTCCGCCCGTCAACAGCGGGACAAGCGGGCCACAGGAGGTCGTCGCTGGCGAAATTGACGAGATCCAGGACGCCCTCTGCCTGAAGTTCGGCGTCGTCCCCGCGGGCGGTGGGGCCTGCTCCGGCGTGACCCGGAACGACTACTCAAGTGTCAGCGAAACCGTCTCGACCGAAATCGCCTGGAAGGCGACGCTAGCGGTGATCGCCGCGTCCATCGCCATCCTCATTTATGTCACTATCGTCTTCCGCCGGCTGCCGAAGCCCTTGCTGTACGGGAGCGCCGCAATCATCGCCGTGCTCCACGATGCCTTTCTCGTCCTCGGCCTCTTCGCCTTTCTCGGAGAGTTCAACAACCGCGAAGTCGACACCGCCTTCATCACGGCCATCCTCACCGTCATCGGCTTCTCGGTGCACGACACGATCGTGGTCTTCGACCGTATCCGCGAGCGGTTACTCAACGACCCCTATGTCAAACTCGAAGAAGCCGTCAATGCCAGCATGACCGAGACACTCGCCCGCTCGATCAACACCTCGTTCGTTGTGGTGCTGACCGTCGTCTCCATGCTCCTCATCGGCGGCGAATCGATCCAGAACTTCCTCATCGTCCTACTCGTCGGCATCATCTCGGGCACATACAGCAGCATCGCGATCGCAAGTCAGCTCGTTGTCGCATGGGAGAATGACGACCTCGGTCGTTTCTTCCGCAAAGTCTTTGGCCGGAAGGGCGACGAAAAGCAACTGCCGGCGCCGGTGGCCTGAGGGGCCTGAGTTTCAGCTCAGCTCAGCTTGGCGAGGGCCTCGGCATCGGCCCGGCCGGTAGTCGAACCGCTCGGGCCAACGAGCCAGGATTGCCCGCTCGGCCCGGATGCCCCCT